>NZ_JAVCVL010000286.1:0-2756 GCF_032917815.1 Clavibacter sp. MX14-G9D
GGCACCCGCGGCGTGGTCGGGGACGCGCGCCACGTCGGCGCCGTCCGCGCGGAGGGCGGCGGTGAGGCGGCGCGTCGCCGGCGCACCGCCCACCACGACGACGCGGCGGCCCTGGACATCGAGGTCGAACTGCATGGCTCAGGCCTTCCGGACGGGGATGGAGGGTCCGGACAGCATGACGGACCCGTCGCGCTCCTCCGGGAAGGCGGGCCGTCGCTGGCCGCGCTCCTCGACGCGCGCCATGGCGGGATCCGGCGTCGTCGGGGCGTTCACGAACGACCGGAAGCGCCGGAGCCGGTCGGGGTCGGCGAGCGTCGCCGCCCACTCGTCCTCGTAGCCGTCGATCTGCAGCGCCATCGCCCGCTCCAGCTCCTCCGCGATGCCGAGCGAGTCCTCCACCACCACCTGGTGCACGTGCTCGAGGCCGCCCTCCAGCTCCTCCTGCCAGCGCGCCGTGCGCTGCAGGCGCTCGGCCGTGCGCACGTAGTACATGAGGTAGCGGTCGATGTAGCGGATGAGCGTCGCGTCGTCGAGGTCCTTCGCGAGCAGCTGGGCGTGGACCGGGGTGAAGCCGCCGTTCCCGCCGACGTACAGGTTCCAGCCGGTCTCGGTCGCGATCACGCCGATGTCCTTCGCGCGCGCCTCGGCGCACTCGCGCGCGCATCCGGAGACGCCCATCTTGAACTTGTGCGGGGACCGGACGCCGCGGTACCGCAGCTCCAGGTGCACGGCCATGGCGACCGCGTCCTGCACGCCGTAGCGGCACCACGTGGATCCGACGCAGGACTTCACGTTCCGCAGCGCCTTCCCGTACGCCTGGCCGGACTCGAAGCCGGCGTCGACGAGGATGCGCCAGATCTCGGGCAGCTGCTCGAGGCGGGCGCCGAACATGTCGATGCGCTGGCCGCCCGTGATCTTCGTGTACAGGTCGTACTCCTCGGCGACCTCCGCGATGACCTTCAGCTTCGCCGGCGTGATCTCCCCGCCGGGGATGCGCGGCACGACCGAGTAGCTGCCGTCCTTCTGCATGTTGGCGAGCGCGCGGTCGTTGGTGTCCTGGAGCGGCCCCTGCCCGGCGTCGAGGATGTAGCCCTTCGTCTGCGTGGCGAGCACGGACGCCACGACGGGCTTGCACACGTCGCAGCCGAGGCCCGCGCCCAGGCGCTCGAACACCTGGGCGGCGGAGGTGAGGCCGAGGATCCGGACGGTCTCGAACAGCTCGCTGCGACTGACCGCGAAGTGCTCGCAGAGGGCGCGGGACACCTCGACCCCGGCGGCCTCGAGCTCCGTGTCGAGGATCTTCTTCACGAGCGGCACGCACGACCCGCACTGGGTGCCCGCGCGGCTGCAGGCCTTCAGCTCCGCGAGGTCGGTGCAGCCGGGCGTGCCGTCCGCGCCGCGGACCGCGTGGCGGACGTCGCCCGCGCTCACGTCGTTGCAGGAGCAGACCTGCACGTCGTCGGGGAGGTCGGTGGCGGCCGGCGGCTCGGCGCCCGCAGCCGAGAGGTAGGCGCCCGGCTCCCCGCCGAGCTCGCGTCCGAGCAGGGGGCGGAGCGCGCTGTAGGGGGCGGCGTCGCCCACGAACACGCCGCCGAGGAGGGTGCGCGCGTCGTCGCTCATGACGATCTTCTGGTACATGCCGCGGGCGGGATCCGCGTAGACGACCTCGAGCGCACCCGGCGATCGGCCCATGGCGTCGCCGAACGACGCGACCTCGACGCCGGAGAGCTTGAGCTTCGTCGCGTCGTCGATGCCGGGGAACAGGGCCTCGCCGCCGGTGATGCGGTCGGCCACCGTCTCGGCCATGGCGTTGGCGGGCGCCACGAGGCCCACGCACACGCCGTCGACCGCGGCGACCTCCCCGATCGCCCAGACGTGCGGGGCGGAGGTGCGGCAGGCCGCGTCGATCGCGACGCCGCCGCGCGGGCCGAGCTCCAGGCCGGCGGCGCGCGCCAGCTCGTCGCGCGGCGTGATCCCGATGGAGAAGACGACGACGTCGGCGTGGACGGTCCGGCCGTCGGTGAGCGTCATGCCGGTCACGCGGCCGGTGGGCGTGGTGAGGATCGCCGTCGGACGGACCCCCAGGTGCAGCTCGATGCCCTGGCCGTGGATGATGCGGCCGAGCGCCTGCCCGGCGCCCTCGTCCAGCTGCGACGACATGAGCCACCGCCCGGAGTGCACGACCGCGGAGCGCGCGCCGAGCGCGTGCACTCCGCCGGCCGCCTCGAGCCCGAGCAGCCCGCCGCCGACGGTCACCACGTTGGCCGGCCGCCCGTGGCGCTCGCGGAAGGCCGCGACCTCGGACACCAGGTCGGCGACGTCGGCGAGGGTCCGGTAGACGCGGCCGGCGGCGGCGCCCTCGATGGGCGGCACGGACGCGGCGCTGCCCGTCGCCAGCACGAGCTCGTCGTACGCGAGGACCGCGCCGTCGTCGAGGAGCACCGTCCGGGCGGCGGGGTCGAGGCGCGTCGCGAGGCGCCCCGGTCGGCAGTCGAGGGACGCGTGGTCCCAGAACGCGGGCGCGCCGAGCGTCAGGTCGACCTCGCCGTGGAGCCGCTTCGACAGCTGCACCCGGTCGTAGGGGAGGTGGGGCTCGTCGCCGACCACGGTGATCCGGAGCCTCGGCGATCCCGCGTCGACGCGCGACGCGAGGGACTCGGCGAGCCGGTGCGCCGCGGGTCCGCCGCCCACGACCACGACGCGGCGGACGCCGTCGGGGCCCGCCGTGGGGGTCGACGGCCCGGGCGCGGGCGCGG
>NZ_JAVCVL010000287.1:0-2750 GCF_032917815.1 Clavibacter sp. MX14-G9D
ATCGCGCGCACGGGCTCCGCGGCCTGCGCGGCGACGGACGCGGAGCGGTCGGCGGCGTCGCGCCAGTCGCGCAGCCGGTCCGCGCCGCGATGCAGGATGAAGACGCCCGCGAGCATGCCGAGGACGGTGGGGATCGCCGGGGCGCCCGTGGCACCGGCCCGCGTGGTGGCGGCCAGCACCGCGATGCCGGCGAAGAGCGCCAGCACGACGATGCCGAGGGGCGGGCGGCGCACCTGCAGGATGCCGGCGAGCGCGGCCGCGGCGAGCACCACGACGCCGAGCACGACGAGGAGCGCGACCTTGTCGCCCGTGCCGAACAGCGCGATGACGGCGTCCTTTACGCCCGCGGGCACCAGGTCGATGACGAGCGCGCCGACCGCGAGCACCGGGCTCGCCGCGGGCGCGACGAACGCGGCCGCGATCTCCGCGACGGCGAGCACGCACAGCGCCGCGACGACCCCCAGGAACGCGGACCAGGCGGCGACGGCCGCACGGGTCACGCCGGGACCGGCTTGCTGTACGGGAGGATCACGTCGAAGCGGCAGCCGCCGTCGACGTTCTGGACGGTCACGTCGCCGTCGTGCGCGCGCACGATGCCGCGGACGATCGCGAGGCCGAGGCCGGCGCCGCCGCCGCCGGACGCGTAGCCGCCGTCGTGGGTGGACTCGGCCTGCGCCGCGGGGTCCGGTTCCGCGGTCTCGGCCGCGGGCGCCGGGAAGTCGGGCCCGAGGGCCGCCCTCTGCGCGGCGCTGCCCGCGTACGCGCGCGGCGTGCGGGATCCGGTCGAGCGCCAGCCGGCGTCGAACACGCGTGGGAGGTCGACCTCGGGGATGCCGCCCGCGGTGTCCTCGACCGACAGGACCGCGAGGTTGCCGGAGTCGCGGTGCGCCGAGATGACGATGCGGCCGCCCGGGAGCGACTGCTGGATGGCGTTCATCACGAGGTTGCCGACGACGCGCGAGAGCTCCCGCGGGTCGCCCTGCACCACGAGGTCGTCGTGCGCGGTGACGCCGCGGAGGTCGACCTGGCGCGCCTGCGCGACCGGTCCGAGCTCGGCGACCGTGTCGCTCACGACGTCGTAGAGGGAGACGCGCTCGACGGCGAGCTCGAGGCTGCCCGAGTTGATGCGGGACAGCTCGAAGAGGTCGTCGACCATGCCGTTGAGGCGGTTCGCCTGCACGCGGATCTGCCGGAAGTAGCGGTGCTCGTCGTCGACCATGCCGTCTTCGAGGGACTCGGCCATGGCGCGGATGCCGGCCAGCGGCGTGCGGAGGTCGTGCGACATCCAGGCGATGAGCTCGCGGCGGCTGCGCTCCTGCGCCTCCATCCGGTCGCGCGCGTCCGCGAGGCGGCGGTTCGCGGCGCTGAGCTCGCGGGCGAGCTGCGCGAACTCCGTGCTGGTGGGGCGGTTCGGCTCGACGGCGGCCTCCTCGCCCATGGACGCGGCGTAGCGGCCGAGCTCCCGGCTGCCGCGCACGAGGGTCATGCCGAGCATCGCGGCCATGACGAGCGAGACGAGCGCGGAGACGGCGGCGACGGAGAGGAACGCGGCGAGGCCGGCGTCGTCCACGAGCATGCCCGCGGTGACCGCGACCATGCCGCCGACGACCGAGAGCACCGCGGCGAGCGCGACGACGCAGATCTGCAGCACGAGCGACCGGCGGCGGAGGAGCCGGAGCAGGACGCTGGCGCCGAGGCCCACGACGGCGGCGCAGACGAGCGCCGTGAGCACGACGATGAGGAAGGAGTCCGCGTTCACGCGTCGCCCCCGGCGGGGGCGGCGGGCGCGGCGGGCGTCGCGGCGTCCGGGTCGAAGCGGTAGCCCACGCCCCACACGGTGCCGAGGAGCACGGGGTGCGCGGGATCCGCCTCGATCTTCTCCCGCAGCCGCCGCACGTGCACGGTGACGGTGCTGAGGTCGCCGATCTCCCAGCCCCACACCTGGCGGAGCAGGTCGTCGCGGCCGAACACGCGGCGCGGGTTCCGCAGGAGGAAGGCCAGCAGGTCGAACTCGCGCGACGTGAGCGACAGCATGGAGCCGGCCTGGTGGATCTCGCGCGCACCGAGGTCGAGCACGAACGGGCCGGCGACGAACGCGGGCTCCGGGACGTCCTCGAGGACGGTGCGGCGGAGCACGGCGCGCACGCGGAGCACCAGCTCGCGCGGGGAGAAGGGCTTCGCGAGGTAGTCGTCGGCGCCGGCGTCGAGGCCGTTGACGCGGTCCTCGCCCTGGCCGAGCGCGGTGAGCATCACGACGGGGACGGGCGACTCGGGGTGCTCCGCGCGGATCCGACGGCACACCTCGAGCCCGTCGAGGCCCGGCAGCATGCGGTCGAGCACGACGAGGTCGGGCATCCGCTCGGTGGCGACGCGCACGGCCTCGAGGCCGTCGGCGACCGTCTCCACGTGGAAGCCGGAGGCCTTGAGGTAGCGGCACACGACCTCGTTGACGGTGGGGTCGTCCTCGACGACGAGGATGCGGCGGCCGCGCAGGGGGTCCGGTCGCGAGGGATCGGACCGGGAGGGGTCGGGGCGGCCGCCATCGGCGCGCGCGGTATCGGATGCGGGGCTCACCCGGCCAGACTATGCGCCGGTCCCTGGGCGCAGCCGGGCGGTGTCCGGCTTGCGAGCGAGCCGTCACCCCTCGCCGACGCCCGGCCCGCGCGGCGCCTCGGCCCGGCGGCGGCTCGCCCAGGCGCGGGCTCGCTCCGGTGCCGCCTCGCGGCCGGCGGCGGCTCGCCCAGGCGCGG
>NZ_JAVCVL010000288.1:0-2687 GCF_032917815.1 Clavibacter sp. MX14-G9D
GGGCCGCCTCCCGCGTCGGGCGCGCGGGCCGGAGGCGCTCCAGGTCGATGCGGCCGGGCGCGACCGCGATGACGCGGACCACCCGCGCTCCCCCGCGGGCCTCCGCCTCGGCGAGCCAGGCGAGCCCGGCGGCCTCCGCCTCGAAGAACCCGGGCGGGGCGTCCGCCCGCTCCTTGCGGAACACCCGCCCGTCCGATGCCGTCGTCATGCGCGTCCCTCCCGATGCGGGCGGCGCGCGCCGCCCTCCCTCACGTCCGTCGATCGCCTCCAGCCTGCCGTCATGACGTGTCCGCGTCGCGCACCCGACACGCGCCGGACGGGCCGCGTACCCCGCGCGCCCAGCGTCGCCGGGTACGCTCGCCGACGTGATCCGTGTCGGAATGAGCACGACCTGCGTGTACCCCCAGCCCGTCGACGCCGCCTTCGCCATGGCGGGTCGAGCGGGCTTCGACGGCGTCGAGATCATGGTGACGAACGACGAGGTCACCCAGGACGCCGCGGCGCTGCGCGCCATGTCGGAGAAGCACGGGCTGCCGATCATGTCGATCCACGCGCCCGTCCTGCTCCTCACCCACTTCGTGTGGGGCCGCGACCCGAAGGTGAAGCTGGAGCGGTCCGCGGAGCTCGCCGCCGCGGTCGGCGCCCCCGCCGTCGTCGTCCACCCGCCGTTCCGCTGGCAGGCCGGCTACGCCGAGTCGTTCCTCGAGATCGTGCGCTCCATCCAGACGTCGACCGGCGTCGAGATCGCCGTCGAGAACATGTTCCCGTGGCAGGTCGCGGGCCGCAGCATGAAGGCGTACGCGCCCGGCTGGGATCCGACCGTCATGGACTGCGACGCCACCACCCTCGACTTCTCCCACGCGGCCCTCTCCGGGCAGGACGCCCTCGAGATGGCGCGGACCCTCGGCCCCCGCCTCCGCCACGTGCACCTGTGCGACGGCTCGGGATCGCAGGACGACGGCCGCGTCTTCGACGAGCACCTCCTCCCCGGGCGCGGCACGCAGCCGGTCGCCGAGACCCTGCGCTGGCTCGCCGAGCAGGGCTGGGACGGCGGCGTGGTCGCCGAGGTCAACACGCGCAAGGCCAAGACGGAGGAGCAGCGGCTCGAGATGCTCATCGAGACGCGCGAGTTCGCCCAGCGGCAGCTGCGGCTCGACACGGCGCCCGAGCGCACGCCCGTGGTCCCGCCCACCCTCTCGGGCTACCGGAAGCTGCGCACGGCCCTCCGCCGCGACCGCTGACGCAGGACCGCCCGCTCGGGACGCCCGCGACGGGATACCAGGCGACACGCCCGCGACCCGCGGGAGGGCATGCGCACCACCGCATCGCGGTTGGATGGGGCAGGGGAACGTCCCCGCACATGAGCGACGTCGCGCGAGGCCCCGCCGGCCCGGCGTCGGGACCGGAGACACCATGAGCACCACCGTGCACCTCGAGATCCAGGTCGACGAGAGCCGCCTGGCCGACGTCGCCGACGTCCTCGCCGAGACCCTGCAGGCCACCCGCGCGTTCGCGGGCAACGAGGGCCTCGAGGTCCTGGTCGACGACGCCGACCCCGCGCGCATGATCGTCGTGGAGCAGTGGGCGAGCACGGCCGACCACGACGCCTACGTCGCCTGGCGCGCCACCCCCGAGGGC
Organism: Clavibacter sp. MX14-G9D; assembly: GCF_032917815.1. Taxonomy (NCBI): domain Bacteria; kingdom Bacillati; phylum Actinomycetota; class Actinomycetes; order Micrococcales; family Microbacteriaceae; genus Clavibacter; species Clavibacter sp. MX14-G9D. The sequence continues at coordinate 1,639 of NZ_JAVCVL010000288.1, forward strand.
GCCGCGCGCCTCGGCGAGGTGCTGGCCGCCCCGCCGGTGACCCGCGTGTTCAGCGGGCGCATCGCGCTCGCGCTCTAGCGACCGGCCGCACGACGAGGGCCGCCCGGTGCTCCGGGCGGCCCTCGTCGTGCACGGGCTCCGCGACGCGGGCCCTCCCCCGTCGGTCAGACGGCGACGGCGACCGAGGACGGCGCCTGGCCCGGGATCAGCCCGAGGCTCCTGGCCCGCCGCGAGCGCCGCGTGACGAGGTACGACACGGCGAGGCTCAACAGCAGGAACACGGCGAGGACGCCCGCCGATCCCCACACGACGGCCGGGGCGCCGCCGGCGATGATCGCCTGCATGCCGGAGGACGCGTACGTGAGCGGGAGGAACGGGCTGACGGCCGCGAACGGCGCCGCCACGAGCTGCGACGGCACGATGCCGCCCAGGGCCGCGGCCTGCACCGCCAGGAGGATGAGCGACACCACGAGCCCGGCACGGCCGAGCGCCTGGCGGAGGAGGTAGTGGATCGCGGTGAAGGCCGCCGCGGTCACGGCGGCGAACCCGAGGGTCGCCGGCAGGAGCGCCGGGGACAGCCCGAGCGCCGCGTGCACGAGCGCGACGAGGAGCACGACCTGCGCGAGCGCGATCAGGGCGGCGCGCGCGAGCACGCGCCCCATGACGCGGCCGGTCGCGGCCGACGACGCGAGCAGCCGACGGGCGGCCGGCCGCAGCACGAGGAACGTCGCGAACGCGCCGAGCCAGAGGCCGATGGGCACCGTGATCGCGGCGATCGCGTCCCCCGGGCTGCCGATCTCGTTCTGGCGGTCGACCGTGAGGCCCACCGGGTCGGCGACGACGCCCGAGGCCGCGGTGGCCTGGTCGGCGTCGAGGGAGGGGATCTGCTCGGCGCCCTGCGTGAGCCCCGCTCCGAGCTCAGTGGCCCCGGAGGAGAGCCCGTCGGCGCCCGTGGCGAGGTCGCCCGCGCCCGTCGCCGCGCCGGTCGCGCCCGTGCGGAGCTGACCGAGCCCGTCGCCCAGCTGGCGGGCGCCCGTGACGAGCGCGCC
>NZ_JAVCVL010000289.1:0-2683 GCF_032917815.1 Clavibacter sp. MX14-G9D
GGCGGCGTCCGGGCGCGGATCGTCCGAGCTCTTCGCCCACCACCGGAGCGCCGCGTAGGTGGACGCGCCGAGGGCGTCGGCGAGCACCGCGGCCTCGACCGTGCCGCGCAGCTCGGGGCGCCCGGACGCGACGAAGCCCGCGAGCACGTGCGACCCCGCGCCCAGGCGCGGCGACGCGAGGCCGCGGAGCTCCGGGTGCGCGTCGATGATGCGGAGGCGCACCCGGGTCATGCCGAGGTCGATGCCCGAGGCCTCGAGGGCGCGGACGAACGCGTCCGCGTAGGCCGCGCCGAGGGGCCGCCCGCCCGTGCCCGAGGCGAGCAGGCCGTCGAGCACCTCGACGACCGCCTCGGCCCCGCCCCAGACGAGGTCGGCCTTGGACGGGAAGTAGCGGAAGAGGCTGCGCCGGCCGACGCCCGCGGCCTCCGCGACGTCGGCCATGCTGACCGCGTCGTAGCCCCGCTCCGCGAACAGGGCGATGGCGACGCGCGCGAGCTCGGCGGCGTCGATCGCGACGGGACGGCCGGCGGCGCGCTCGGGGGACGCGGACGGGGGCATGCGGGGAAGCGTAGCGGCCGGCCGCCGGGACCCCGGCGTCAGACGCCGATGTCGCGGAGCCACTCCCGCGGGGTCCGCGGCGTCAGCCCCAGGCGCGCCTGCGCGCTGGTCGCCTCGTCGACGGCCTCCGACGCCTGGGTCGCGCGCCAGCGGTACGACTCGATGACCGGCCGTGCGCCCTCCTCGCCGAACAGCGGGATGATGTCCGCGCCGAACTCGTCCGGCGTCCGCGCCGCGAAGCGCACGTCGCGCCCGAGGTGCTCGGCGAAGGCCGCGGCCAGGTCCGGTCCGGTGAGCGCAGGGAGCGCGCCGACGCCGACCACGCCCGTGACGGACGGATCCCGCAGGAGCCGCGCCACCACGTCGGCGACGTCCAGGTGCGAGCTCCAGGAGACGCGGTAGTCGTCGCGGATCGGGTACCGCAGCACTCCCTCCGCCCGCACGGGTCCGACGACGACCGGCAGGAGCAGGTTCTCGAGGTAGAGCCGCGGCTCCACCACGGCGAGCGGGACGTCGGCGTCGCGGATGCCCCGCACGAGCACGTCGAGCGGGGATCCCGCGGCCTCCGGGACGCCGACGCGCCCGCCGCTGGTCGACACGACCACGCGCGCGGGCCGGGCCCGGCGCACGGCCGCGACGATCGCCGCGGCGTGCTCGGCCTGCTGCGCCGGGGATCCGATGGGCAGGTGCACGAAGACGCCGTCGACCCCGGCGTACGCGGCGGCCAGGGAGTCGACGGAGGAGAGGTCGACGGACACGGGGACGCCGCCGCCGCGGTAGGCGGCGGCGTCCCGCACGGCTGCGCGGACATCGGGGACGGTGGGGAGGAGGGCGGCCACCACGGGAGCGCCCTGGGCGCCCGTGGCGCCGTGGATGAGGAAGGTCATGCGCCCATTGATGCATGCGATGCACCGGTTACGTCAACTGCACCCATGTGGATACCCTCGGACCCATGGCGTTCTCCCCGGATGTGTGGCCCGAATGCGGCGTGGCGCGGTTCCTCGGCCTGATCGACGGACCGTGGGCGACGCTCATCGTCCGCGAGCTGCTCGGCGGCCCCCTGCGCTTCACCGAGCTGCGCGGCGCGCTGCCCGGCATCAGCGCGCACACGCTGTCCGACCGGCTGCGGCGCTTCGAGGAGCACGGGCTGGTCACGCGCACGGCGTACGCCGAGATCCCGCCGCGTGTCGTCTACGAGCTCACGGACGTCGGCCGCAGCCTCCGGCCCGTGCTCGACGCGATGAACGCGTGGGCGAGCACGGTGCCGCGTCAGCCGGAGGAGCGGACGGGCGACGACGACATGCCGGTGCCGGTGCTCGTCCCCGACCGCGACGGATCCCGACCCACGTGCGAGGCGCCGGCCGCCGCCGCGCCCTCCCGGCCCACCGCATCCCCGCGATCCGCCGCCCGCACGGCAGCCCGGTGAGCGCCGCACCGCTGCCGGCGCCCGCGGTCCGCGCCATGCGCCCCGACGACGGGGATCACGTCTCGCGCATCCACCTGCACGGCATCGAGGCCGGCGACGCCACGTTCGAGTCGGCGCCGCCGACGTGGGAGCGCTTCGACGCGCACCGGCTGCCGGACCATCGCCTGGTCGCGGTCGACGCGGACGACGCCGTCCTCGGCTGGGCCGCCGTCTCCGCGGTGTCGTCCCGCGCCGTCTACGCCGGGGTCGTCGAGCACTCGATCTACGTCGACGCGGCAGCCCGCGGGCGCGGCGTCGGGAAGGCGCTCCTCCAGGAGCTCATCGCGTCGACCGAGCGCGCGGGCATCTGGACCCTGCAGGGCGTCGTCTTCCCGGAGAACGGCGCCAGCATCGCCCTGCACGAGCGCTTCGGGTTCCGGGTGGTGGGGCGGCGCGAGCGCATCGCGGCCGCGGAGGCCGGGCCGCGCGCCGGGATCTGGCGCGACACCCTCCTCATGGAGCGGCGGTCGGCGGCGGTCTAGGGACGCACTCGGCCCCGGGACCCGGGACGCCGACCGGCCGGACGGCCCGTCGTTGTGGACGCGCCGCACCCGGGCGGCGACGGGAGCCCTAGGTTCACGTGTCGCCGCGTCACGCCCGGGGCGCGCCCGCCCCCCCCCCCCCCGCAACTCCATGAGAGGCCGTCATGACCCGTCCCGC
>NZ_JAVCVL010000029.1:0-20279 GCF_032917815.1 Clavibacter sp. MX14-G9D
CGCCCCCCCCCCGCCGGGCCATCCCCCGCTTCCGCGCGCAGCCCGCCGCTCCCGCGCCCGGCGCCACCGCGGTGCCGCGCCTGCCCGACACCGTCCTTCCCGAGGAGCGGACCGCCGTCCGCGATGAGGAGCCCCGATCATGACCGCGACCGCCACCGACCGTCCCGCCGCCGTGCGCCCGCGCACCTCCGACGGGCCGTCACCCGCCGCGTCCGGCCGGGGGCCCCGGCGTCGTCCGCGCGGCGGCACCGGCATCGACCGCCGCCCCGGGTTCCTCGCCTACGGCCTGATCCTCGCCGTCTTCCTCGGCGGCGCCTACCCGCTGTGGTGGTCGGTCGTGATGGGGTCGAGCGACAAGTCGGCCCTCACCGACACCTGGCCGTCGCTGCTCCCGGGCGGCCGGTTCTGGATCAACGTCGCCGAGGTCGTGGGTACCGTGCCGTTCTGGCTCGCGCTCATGAACAGCGTCATCGTGTCCGTCGTCATCAGCGTCTCCGTCATCACGTTCTCGACGCTCGCCGGGTACGCCTTCGCGAAGCTCCGGTTCCGCGGCCGCGAGGGGCTCATGGTCTTCGTCATCGCGACGCTCGCGGTGCCGACGCAGCTGGGCATCATCCCGCTGTTCATGATGATGAAGCAGCTCGGCTGGACCGGCACCCTCGGCGCCGTCGTGGTGCCGACGCTCGTGACCGCGTTCGGGGTGTTCTTCATGCGGCAGTACCTCGTGGACGTGATCCCGACCGAGCTCATCGAGGCGGCGCGCATGGACGGCGCCTCCATGATCAGCACCTTCTGGCACGTGGGCGTGCCGGCGGCGCGACCGGCGATGGCGATCCTCGGGCTCTTCACCTTCATGACCGCGTGGACCGACTACCTGTGGCCGCTGCTCGTCGTCCCGCAGAACCCGACGCTGCAGGTCGCGCTCAGCCAGCTGCAGTCCGCCCGGTACGTCGACTACTCGATCGTGCTCGCGGGCGCGGTGCTCGCGACCCTGCCGCTGCTGGCGCTGTTCGTGCTCGCCGGGCGTCAGCTCATCTCCGGGATCATGGCGGGAGCGGTGAAGGGGTAGGCGCGGCCGTACACTCGACCTGATCCGCGCCGCACCCGACCGTGCGGCATCCACCCGAGGGGGACCGTGGCCGTCAACGCCGAGCAGGGCCCGCCCACCCTCGAGATGGTCGGCGCGCTCGCCGGCGTGAGCCGGGCCACGGTGTCGCGGGTGGTGAACGGATCCGACCGGGTCGCGCCCGAGGTGGTCACCGCGGTCAACGCGGCCATCGCGCAGCTCAACTACGTGCCCAACCGCGCGGCGCGCTCGCTCGCGGGGCGCCGCACGAACGCGCTGGCGCTCGTCATGCCGGAGCAGACCGCGCGGGTGTTCGCGGACCCGTTCTTCTCCGCGCTCATCCAGGGCGCCATGACGTACCTCGCGGCCACCGAGTACACGCTCACGCTCCTCATCTCCTCGCCCGCGCAGGCGGAGAAGACGCGGCGGTTCCTCCTCGGCGGCAACGTCGACGGGGTGCTCGTCGTGTCGCACCACTCGGGCGACGCCACCTTCAGCGGGCTCCGCGACCGGCTGCCGGTCGTGTTCGCGGGCCGGCCGCTGCGGCAGGACGACCGGGAGGCGCCCACGGTCGACGTCGACAACGTGGGGGCCGCGCGCGCCGCGACCGAGCACCTCATCCAGCGCGGGCGCACCCGCATCGCCGCGGTCGCCGGTCGGCAGGACATGCCCGCGGGCATCGACCGGCTGCGCGGGTTCCGCGAGGCGATGGCGGCGGCGGGCCTGGATCCCACCCTCGTCGCGTTCGGCGACTTCTCGCCCGCCTCCGGCGCGGACGCCATGCGCACGCTGCTCGCGCGCGGCGAGCCCATCGACGGCGTGTTCGCGGCGAGCGACCAGATGGCCGCCGGCGTCTACGCGGAGCTGCGCGAGCACGGCCTGCGCGTCCCCGAGGACGTGGCGGTGGTCGGCTTCGACGACGACTACTTCGCGAAGTCGGCCGTGCCCGCGCTCACCACCGTGCGCCAGCCGAACCAGGAGTTCGGGCAGAAGATGGCCGAGGTGCTCGTGCGGCTGGTGGCCGGCGAGCAGGTGGATCCGCTCACGCTGATGCCGACCACGCTGGTGGTGCGGCAGAGCAGCTAGCGGCCGACCGCCGCTCGGCGCGGGCTGCCCGCTAGCGCCCGCTGAGGAGCGCCAGCATCTCGTCGTGGCGGCTGTCGCGCTCGGCGAAGCGGAGGCCGTGCACGTCCTGCACGAGGATCTCCTCGTCCTCGGGGCGTGCCTGCAGGATGCCCATCACCTCGTCGAGGAAGTCCTCGAGCGGCAGCGCGTCGCCCGCCTCCGCCTGCCCGGGCATGAGCGCGGTCTGCACCTTGGGCGGCACCAGCTCGATCACCTCGACCGACGAGCCGGCGAGCTGCGCGCGGAGGCTCTGCGTGTACGAGTGCACGGCCGCCTTCGTCGCGTTGTACGTGGGGGTCACCGGCAGCGGCACGAACGCGAGGCCCGACGAGACGGTCATGAGGGTCGCCTCGTCGCCCGCGAGGAGGACCGGCAGGAACGCGTCGACCGTGCGGATGGTGCCGAGGAGGTTCGTCGCGATGATCGCCTCCGCGGTCGCCTGGTGCGCGGGGTCGCGGAGGTCCTCGGCCTGCATGATGCCGGCCATGGTGATCACGACGTCCAGGTCGGGGTGGGTCACGGCGAGCTCGTCGCGGGCGGCGAGGATCGACGCGGGGTCGGCGACGTCGAGCACCACCGCGGCCATGCCGTCGTGCTGCGCGGTGATCTCCGCGAGCAGGTCGGCGCGGCGCCCCGCGATGACGACGCGGTTGCCCGCCGCGTGGAACCGCTCGGCGAGACCGCGGCCGATGCCCGAGGTGCTTCCGGTGATGAGGACGGTGCGGCCGGTGATTCTCATGGGGCTCCTTCGCTGCGCGGGGGCGCGGCGTGCGGTTCGGGTCGTGGGTCGAGTGTGGACCCTCGCGGAGGCCGGTGGTGGGGGCGCGCGGGGGAGCGGCGAGGTCACGGCGGACGTCCGAGGACGACGGCGACGCCCGATACGGTCGTGGGATGAGCGCGCGCGGCACCGGGCAGGCAGCATCACCGTCGACACCGGGGGCGGGTGGCGGGGTCGGCGCGCGCATCGCGCTCGTCGTGCTGCTCGTCGTGCTGCTCGTCGGGCAGGCGACGCTGTACGGGTACGGCCTGCTCCAGGCGGCGACCGGCGCCGGGCCCGACGCCGACGGGAGCGCGATCGCCGCGGCGGTCCTCCCGCAGGTCATCGCCGGGATGCTCGCGCTCGGGTTCACGCCGTCCCTCGGCCTGCTGGAGCTGCGCGGGGCGAGGGACGCCACCGGACCGGACGGCGCGCCCCGGCGGCCGGTGCGCCTGTTCGTGTGGCTGGGGGTCACGGCGCTCGCCGTGGTCGTGCACGCCGTCGCGTCGCTGCTCGCCGGGGTGTCCGTCCTGGTCGTGGCGGGCGTCGTGGCCGCCGCGGTCGGCACGGCGGCGACCAGCTGGATCCTCGTGCTCCGCGCCCAGGCCGCCGCGGTGGCCCGCCGGGGAGCGCCGCGGGACGACGGGCCCGCCATCTCCATCGACCTCGACTGGTCCGAGGGCACGCCCCGCCGGAAGTGGCGCCTGGTCGCGTTGGTGTTCGTGATCGCCCTCGTCGTCACGGTCGCCGGCACCCTCCTGCTCGACCGGTTCGAGCGGCAGGAGCCGGCGGAGGTCCTGGCGTTCGCGCTCCAGTTCTCGCTGCTCGCGCCGGCGCTCACCTGCATCTTCGTGTCCATCGGGGCGCAGCTCTCGGGGTCCACCATCACCCAGGGCCTGGCGAAGGAGGACCGCACGGCCGTCGTGCGCCGTGCCGCCGGCAAGCGCGATGAGCTGGAACCGGAGCTCGAGTGGCGGGCCGCCCGCCTCGCCGTCTACACCCGGACGCTGCAGCCCTTCCAGCTCGGCCAGTCGGTGATGCTGGTCGTCGCGATCTTCGTCCCCACGCTCCTGCGCGGCGACCTCACCGGGTGGCTCGTCCCCGTCTGGATCATCGCCATCGCCTGCCTGGCGGTGGCCGTGCCGTGGGGGATCGTGCAGCACCGCCGCATGGGCCGGTACGCGGCGCAGACGCGCCACCTCGCCCGGTCCCACGTCCCCGACCCCGCCGGACGGGCTGTCGGCGGCCGCGGCTAGCGTCGGAGCATGCCCGAGGGTGACTCCGTCTTCGTCCTCGCGGCACGCCTCCGCGCGCAGGTGGGTGGCGCCCTCATCGCCGACGGGGAGCTGCGGTCCGGCGCGCGGGCGGGCGTCCGGCTCGGCGGTCGGCGCATCACCGCGTTCGACACCCACGGCAAGCACCTGCTCATGCGCTTCGACGACGCGACCACACTCCACACGCACCTCCGCATGCAGGGCTCGTGGACGGTCACGGGCGTCGGCAAGCGGGTGCCCGCGCGGATCCAGCACCAGGTGCGCGTGCGCCTCCGCCTCGACGACGGTCGCACCCTGTGGGGCCTCGACCTGCCCGTGGTCGAGCTGATCCCCACCCGGGACGAGCGGACGGTCGTCGAGCACCTCGGGCCGGATCCGCTGCGCGACGACTGGGATCCGGCGCTCGCCGTCTCCCGCCTCGCGGCCCGTCCCGGCGACACGATCCGCGCCGCCCTCCTCGACCAGCGCCCGATGGCGGGCCTCGGCAACCTGTGGGTCAACGAGGTCGGGTTCCTCCGCGGCGTGCATCCCGCCACGCGCGTCGCCGACGTCGACCTGCCGCCATTGGTCGACCTCGCCGCCCGCTCGCTGCGGCACTCCGCGACCGTCCCGGGCGCCTACCAGATCACCACCGGCGACCCCCGCCGCGGCCGCACGCACTGGGTGGTCGGCCGCGCGGGACGGCCGTGCCTCCGCTGCGGCACGACGGTGATCGGCCTCGACGATCCCGGCAGCACGAGCGAGCGGGCCCGCCGCGCGTGGTGGTGCCCGAGGTGCCAGCCGGCGCCGTGACCCGCGATGCGGGGGCGCTCCGCCCCTGTCCCGTGGTGGAGACGGCGTGACACGATGCGGGGATGGATCACGAGGCCGATGCCGCCCGCGACGAGCTCCGCGAGCTGCGCCGCCGGGTCTACGGTCCGCACCCCGACCTGGCGCACGACTCCGAGGCGCACGCGCGCCTGGCCGCCCTCGGCTCCGCACCGGCGGTCGACCGGGGGGCGGCGCCCGAGGCCGGGCCGACGCCACCCGCTCATCCGATCCCCGATCCCGCCCGGGTCGACGCCCGCGAAGCGCCCGTCGACCCGGTACGCGACCCGGAGGACCCCGCGCCGCCGGCCGGGTCCCGCGACCCCCGGAGGCGACGCCTCTCCCCGCGCGCGTTCCGCGCCGTCGCGGCCGCGTCGCTGGCCGTGACGGTCGTCATCACGGCGGGCGCGACCCTGTGGCTCACGCGAGAGAGGGTGGACACCGTCGCGCTCATCTCCTTCGCCGACGAGGCCGAGGAGTCGGACGGCACGTTCGACAGCGCGTCCGACGGCGCGATCCAGAGGGTCGAGTTCCTCGGCCTGACCGTGTCGCGGATGCCCCGGGATCCGACCTCGCTGGAGCTCAGCGACGACTGCATCTCCGTGCTGCCGGCCGACGTGGATCCGTCCGCCGTCGTGGGCGTCTTCGGCTGCGGCGCCGGCTCGGTGCCGGCCACCGTCCCCATGAACGTGACGCCCGACCTGCCCCCGCTGCTCCGCGAGGCCTTCCCCACGGGCGCCACGCTCCTCTTCGCGCTCGAGGGCGATGCCGTCCGGATCAGCCGGGTCGGCGGCTGAGCGCGCCTCTCGCTGGCCCGCTTCGCACCGCCCGGGACGGGCCTCGGATCGTCGTCGATGAAGGTGCGCTATGCCAGCGACGCCACCCCGAACACGGCCGCGGCGATGCCGAAGCCCATGACGCCGATGGTGGTCTCCATCACGGTCCAGGTCTTCAGGGTCGTCTTCACGTCCATGTCGAAGAAGCGGCCGACGAGCCAGAAGCCGGAGTCGTTCACGTGGCTGGCGACCACGGATCCGCCGGCGACGGCCACGACGAGCGCCGCGACCTGGAAGGCGTTGTAGTCGCCCGCGAGGATCGCCGGGGAGATGAGGCCCGCGGCCGTGGTGAGCGCGACGGTGGCGGATCCCTGCGCGATGCGGAGGATCGCGGCGATGAGGAAGCCCGCGAGGATGATCGGGATGCCGAGGTCGCCGAGCACGTCGGCGAGGGCGCCGCCGATGCCGCTGGTGCGGAGGACGCCGCCGAACATGCCGCCCGCGCCGGTGATGAGGATGACGGAGCAGACCGGGCCGAGCGCCGACTCGAGGGTCTTCTCGAGGGCGGTCTTGTCGATCCCGCGGCGGCGGCCGAGTACGAACGCGGCGACGAGCAGCGAGATGAGGAGCGCGACGGGCGTCTCGCCGATGGTGCGGAGCACCTGGTACCAGGCCTGGTCGCTGGTGCCCTCGGGGAGGATCCCGCCGGTGGAGGCGGCGTTGAGGCCGGTGTTCATGAAGATGAGGAGCAGCGGGAGCAGCAGCACGGCCACGACGGTGCCGAACTTGGGCGGGTTCGACTCGGCGTTCGCGTCGGCCTCGCCGAGGATGGAGGGGACCGGCAGCACGAACTTCTTGCCCGCCCACAGTCCGTAGAGGTACGCGGTGACGTACCAGGTGGGGATCGCGGCGACGAGGCCGACGATGATCACGATGCCGACGTTCGCGCCGAAGAACTCGCTGGCCGCGACCGGGCCGGGGTGCGGCGGCACGAAGATGTGCATCACCGAGAAGGCGCCCGCGGCGGGGAGGCCGTAGCGGAGAACGCCGCCGCCGAGGCGACGGGCCACCGAGAACACGATGGGCAGCATCACGACGAGGCCGGCGTCGAAGAAGATCGGGAATCCGAAGATGAGCGACGCGACGCCGAGCGCGAAGGGCGCCCGCTTCTCGCCGAACGCGCGGATGAGGGTGTCGGCCAGCGCCTTCGCGCCGCCGCTGGTCTCCACCAGGCGGCCGAGCATCGCGCCGAGCCCCACGAGCAGCGCGACGGTGCCGAGCGTGGAGCCGAAGCTGCCGACGAGCACGGTCACGATCTGCGAGGTGGGGATGCCGGTGGCGAACGCCGTGAGGAGGCTCACGAGGATCAGGGCCACGAACGCGTGGACGCGCAGCGTGATGATGAGGATCAGCAGCACGGCGATGGCGCCGGCCGCGATCAGGAGGAGCGGACCCGCGGTGAGGGTCTGCGTCCAGTCTTCGATGGTCATGTTCTCTCCGTTGACGAACGTGCGGTGTGCGGTGGTGGTGCCGTGCGGCACGCGGGGTGGCGGTGCGGGGGAGCGCCGAGGTCCGGTCCGAGGACGGCGCTGCGGCGGCGCGAGGGCGGGCGGGTCTAGCGGGCGTCGCCGTCGAGGCCGAGCTCGCGCGTGATGCGGGCGGTGACCTCGTCGGGCGTGCCGACGTTCTCGAGGGCGAGGCCGGGCTCGTCGTCCTGGAGGGGCTCGAGCGTGCTGATCTGCGTGGGCAGTAGCGAGGCGGGCATGAAGTGGCCGCTGCGGCTCTTCATGCGCTCGCGGATGAGGTCGGGGTCGCCGGAGAGGTGCACGAAGGAGACGTCGCCGTCGGCCTCGCGGAGGAGGTCCCGGTAGGAGCGCTTGAGGGCGGAGCAGGTGACGACGGTGCTGCGGCCGGCGGCGGCCTCGCCGGTCATCCAGTCGCGCATGGCGCCGAGCCAGGGCCAGCGGTCGTCGTCGGTGAGGGGCGTGCCGGCGGTCATCTTGTCGATGTTGGCCGCGGGGTGGAACTCGTCCGCCTCGGCGAAGGTCCAGCCGAGCGCCTCGGTGAGGTGGGTGGCGATCGTGGTCTTGCCGGATCCGGAGATCCCCATCACCACGATGTGGCGCGGACGTGCGGCCATGCTGACTCCCTTGTCGGTCGATGCGCGTGGCGAACAGCCGTCGCGCCGAGAAAGGTAACACTTATATGGCGCGGGGCGGAAGGGCACAGCTCGGGCGGCATCGGTCGACCTATGCTCGTCGAGACGGTCGGACGGCCGGCGCTCACCCGGAGAGGACCATGACGACGCGGTCAGCTCCCACCCCGGCACCGACGCCCGCCCCCGCGGGGACGGCCGGGCCCGCCGCGGAGGTCATGCCCACGCGGATCATCGACGCGATCGGCCGCGACATCGTCGACGGCGCGCTCGCCGAGGGCAGCCGCCTCACCATCGAGGACCTGCAGCGGCGCTTCGGCGTCTCCCGCACGGTGGTGCGCGACTGCGTGCGCGTGCTCGAGGCGATGGCGCTCATCGTGCCGAAGCGCCGCGTGGGCCTCGTGGTGCAAGGCCCGGACCGCTGGAACGTCTACGACCCGCGCATCATCCGCTGGCGGCTCACCGGGCCCGGCCGGGCGGACCAGTTCCGCTCGCTGACCCAGCTCCGTCGCGCGGTGGAGCCGGTCGCGGCGGCGCTCGCCGCCGACAACGCGACGCCGGCGCAGCGCGCGCGCATCGCCGAGCTCGCGGTGGATCTCCGCCGCCTCGGCGAGGCGGGCGAGCTGGTCGACTTCCTCGCGGCCGACATCGAGTTCCACCACCTGATCCTCGAGGCCAGCGGCAACGACATGTTCTGCGCGCTCCGCGAGGTGATCACCGAGGTGCTGAGCGGGCGGACGCATCAGGGGCTGATGCCGCACAATCCGCGTGAGCACGCGTTGCAGACGCACGAGCAGGCCGCGTTGGCGATCCGCGATGGGGATGCGGCGACGGCGGAGGCGTGCATGGCGTCGCTGCTGGCGGAGGTCAGCAGCGCCATTATTCGTTAGAAGATTAGGTATGGCCTCATGCTCTGCGCTCTTCTAAAGGTACTTCATGCTACGCATGTATTGTCGAGGCAACCCTCACTGGCGGACGCTAGACGAAATATAATAACCATTATACGCGGCCAGGTGCCGCCAAGGCCTTAATATTGTCTTCCCCGAACCACTGCTGCAGGACCGAAATACCGTGCGGGTCGATAGGCTGTGTGAGTAGTATCGCCAAGTTTTTTTGTGGTCGAGACGCGCACACATAAAATAAATTGCGAGCCCTGATGAAGCCCTTCAGCTTCCCCTCTGGAATGCTTGCGGGATCAAAAGAATAGCTTAAGAACGAGGGCCAATTGTAATGATTCCAACCGCCACCAAAAATGGCAATAACATTTTCAAACTGAGCACCCTTGACGCCGTGCTCAGTCTCATACGGCGAATGGTGATCAAGGAAGTTCTTCAAGGCGACTACTTCGGAATAAGACACCTTCATGAGCGCCCTCAGCTCTTCCACTCGCTTTGAATCAGTCGCTTCGGCGCTTATGCTCTTGACTGCATCTGCGATCGGCGCGGGAAGAGAAAATGGTTCATTCGCTAGTTGCGCCAATACCGCTTCTATGGAGCCACTTCTCGAGACGGTCATCAACTTATCCAAAGCGTGACGAGCCAACTGCTTCTCTCGCATTGACCTGACTGGAGGGCGCTGGCCCCCGAGCGCCTCGTAAGTGGCTCCCAACCGACCCTCAATGTACGATTCACGCGCAGCTTCGACGCCGCGGACAAGATACCGCAGAACTGGGTTTTCGAGTTTCGTGTACTCGTCGTTGTACTTAAAGATGCTGTCAATAGTCACATAGCCTTGCCGCGCCGCTATTGCCTTGTGCGTTAAGATAAGAGTTTTCGTCGCCGAAGGATTAAGGTTCCAACCCTCATGCTCAACTTGAGTACGGACCTCCGTGACGGCCAAGTCGACTAGGTCTGCGCGCAAGTCATTAAGACTATGCCCCCCGGGAACGCGACCGTCGCTCCACAGGTTCGTGTGGAACACAGTTGTTGTGCCGTCTTTAGTATTCGGTGGAACGGCTTGAGGAAGCGCTGGGCGTATGTTATTTAGCGCCCGCACCACTGCTGTTTCCGATCGGAAATTGGTGCCTTTTGGAATCGTTTTAATCAACGGACTTTCAACGCGACCGACAGAGTTTGGATGAATTTGCTGCCACTCGTCTCCAAAGAAGCCGAACAATGGCCCACGACCTTCGGCAATGCAATTAGAAAGTACCGACTCCATGAGCACCTTATTGGTGTCTTGGTATTCATCGACAAAGACAATAGGAAACCTGCTCCTAAGAACGGCCGCAAGCTTCTTTGACTGTAGTAATCTTGCCGTCAATTCCGGGACGTCATCGTGCTTGAGGTAAACAGTTGAGTCCGTCACGCGGCGATACCCGCGACCGTACGCAATCTTTTGCGTTGTAAATTCCGCGATGTCTGATTTTTCTAAGTCAGCTCGCCAGTCCCCTTCTTGCACAAGCCTCATCAACTCTTGCTGAAATGGTTGAATCAGGAGCCAGCAAAATTCATGAATTGTAGAAACGAAAAACTCCGGATCAGAACTGATGCGATCCAGGATCTCTGCTTTTGCCACGTTGGTAAATGTGATGCAGGCAATTTGTTGCCCACTTTTAAGATCGAGGCTGTCATCACTTTGAATGGATTTTAAAGTTGCTATGAGGGATGTCGTTTTACCAGATCCCGCTCCGGCTTCTACTCGGAAGTGTTGACCGGCGCGTACATAATCAAGAATCTGCTCGTTGGTAGCGGCTGCAATATCCTGTGCGTTACTAGAGACGGCCTGTGGTCTCATGCTTTGCCCTCACCCTCGCTTGACACGCCGGCGCCAGAAGACGTATCTGCAACTGACGCGGTGAGTGTGACGCTGCTTACTGTATCGGGAAGCTCTTCAGTTTGCTCTTTGGGTACTCTCGACACTAATAGCCACTGCAATCCATCAAGGATATACTTGGGAGTAACCCATTCCCTATCGTCTACAGAATATTCAATCGCGAAATCTGTCTTCTTTTTTACGGATGCGAGGAGTTTTGCTTGAGTTTCTTGAGCATCGACGGAGCCCTCATCTAGGGAGAATTTGCTAGAGTTGGCGAGGATGAAAGCATCCTCAAAAGTGCGTCCACAGGGCCCGCCGATTGACTCTGGAACTTGATAGGCGAGCCTACGTGTATCGACAACCTTAGCCGTCTCACTTGCCTCTAATAAAAGAGTTGGTGTTACTTCGCCTGCTTCCTTAAACCAGGTCTTGAGTGAAACGTTGCTCGTGCTTGTACCGTCATGGACGTTCGATGCTTCATACCGCTTATTGTCATTCAGGCGAACGGAATCGAAGTCCGTGATAATGAGAGTTGGTATGCCTAGGAAATCAATTAGCGGAAAGAACTTATATGCATATGCACCACCGACTTCCAAGATGCTTGTGTACTGGGTTTTTGCCGTGGGGGCCATTTTATCGAGCACGTGGGGCACAATCAGGCGCTCGCTTGTGCCCTCGACAAGGACTGCGTTATCGGCGAAGAACAAATCAGAACTCGTCAGCGTCATGTACTGATGTAAAAACCGCGCGTCAATAAGTCCTTCTCGGCTGGCAACCATGAGATCTCTTACCTCTGTGGCCCTCACCGCATCAGCTGAAATTGAGGTAGTAAAGTATCGAATGGAGTCAAAACTGACGGCGTTCGCTATGTGTGGACTGTGTGTCGAGACGATAAATTGCACCGGCCAAGTGTCGCCCGTTTCTCGCTCCAACGATTTGACGATGGCGTTTAGTTGACGAATGAACGTTTCTTGCATCTGAGGGTGTAAATGCGCCTCTGGTTCCTCGATGAAGATTAGATGGACGGCCGAGCGATCAGTGGCTTGGTGCCAGGATCTATGTAGCCCAACAAGCTGCAGCAGTATATGTAGCAGGTTGCGAGTGCCTAAGCCATTATACGCTTCGGGCAAAGAGGGCCCGTTAGTGTTTGGGTACATGACTTTCGTGTAGTTAGCGAGGAGCCCTTGCATGTTGAGGGTCGTTCGGGTGGCGATTCGCGTGCCCGCGCTACCTGGAAAGCCGAAAAGTTTAAAGATCGGTTCGAGTGCCTTGAGGTTGACGTTGAATGTTTTGTCAATGTGCTCATGAACGCCCTTCAGGGCTGTGTCAACTTGTGAACTAGTGATACTTTCTGCAGATTCTCCGGCCGCATTGATTGAGGTGTTAAAGAGCCGTTCCATGACCTTGGCAAGGACATCACTTTCCTTGGTTGTCACGTCATCAAGGCCCCTTTGGGCGACGATGTGGCCTACATTCATCACCTTGGATGCGGCCAAAAAGTCTAATTGACGGGTGCGCTCTCGTTTGGCGTTTATGCTCGCTTCGGCCCAAACCTGCTTGCGATAATACTGACTAATTAGTTCGTCAAGTGCGCTAAAATACTCCGGTTGATCGTTACCGGCGGCGATACTTAATTCCTCAAAAAAGCGCTGAACCATTTTTGCCTCGAGGGCGTAAGAGAGAAGCACTGAGGTGTCAGTGCGGTCATCGTCGAGGTCTAAAACGAACGGTGCTAGAGGCCCGAAGTCATCCTGATTGTCGGAGTAGTCGACATGAAGACGAACGTCGATCCGGGGTAGGGCCTCAAGCGCAAGGTGACGAGTCTCTTCCATGGCGTACAGTGAGGCCGCATCTGCGAATTGCGCCCAGCATGATTGAGAGAAGTCTTCTATGCCAAAGGGTTTTTGTGCTGTGCTAAAGAACCTACGCACCACTTCACCAAGTGATGTTTTGCCGCTGTTGTTCCGTCCGACAGCAATCGTCGTAGGCTTGCCGATGTGAATTGAGATGTCTTGTAGTAGTCTGAAATCAAGGACTTCAACTTTGGATACATGCATGAGCTGCGCCGTTCTTGGTGAAGGAGCGTTACGCGCCTCACGTCATGTGCCGTTGAGTACCCGATAGAGACATGAAACATTCGCTTAGTGGCGATGTAACGTGTAGGTGGCCAAACTCTACGGTCCTAAGCGCAAGTGAACGACCCCGTCTTCGGGGGTCGGATCTCATTGTGGCTTCGATTACCACGACGACCAATATTGGAGCGAGTGACGGGAATCGAACCCGCGCTATCAGCTTGGGAAGCTGAAGTTCTACCATTGAACTACACTCGCGCGACCGGCCATCGGCCGGGTCGGACACCACCCTACCAAGACTCCGGGCCCCGGGCCGCAAGCCCCCGGTAGGCTCCTGCCGTGCTCCTCTCCGACCGTGACATCACCGCCGAGCTCGACGCCGGACGAGTGGCCCTCGACCCCTACGACCCCGGGATGCTGCAGCCCGCCAGCATCGACGTGCGCATCGACCGGTTCTTCCGGCTGTTCGACAACCACAAGTACCCCTACATCGATCCCGCCGAGGACCAGCCCGAGCTGACCCGCCTCATCGAGGCGAAGCCGGGGGAGCCGTTCATCCTGCACCCGGGCGAGTTCGTCCTCGGATCCACGTTCGAGATGGTCACCCTGCCCGACGACGTCGCCGCGCGCCTCGAGGGCAAGAGCTCGCTCGGCCGCCTCGGCCTCCTCACGCACTCCACCGCCGGCTTCATCGACCCCGGGTTCTCCGGTCACGTCACCCTGGAGCTCAGCAACGTCGCGACGCTGCCCATCAAGCTCTGGCCCGGGATGAAGATCGGCCAGCTCTGCTTCTTCCGACTGTCGTCGCCCGCCGAGAAGCCCTACGGCTCCGGCGAGTACGCCTCCCGCTACCAGGGCCAGCGCGGCCCCACCGCCTCCCGCTCGTACCTCAACTTCGTGCACAGCGACGTGACGGTCACCGACGCGGGCCAGCCCGGCGAGTAGTCCCCGCGCCACGCGCGCGAAGGCCTCCTGGCAGGGCGGGATCCGCCCGGCCAGGAGGCCTCGTCGCGCACGGGCCGCCGCAGGGGCGCCCGACCGGCGGTCAGTCGCCGCAGTGGGACTTCCAGAAGTCCGGGACCTTCACGTACACGTAGTGCTGCTCGTGCTCGAGGCACGTGGCGGCGAGGCCCGAGAGGGCCAGCGACGACGTGGCGGAGATGCTGACCACGACCGCGCAGACGACCGACGGCATCAGGGCGCACCCGCCCAGCATCGTGGCGAACGTCGCCCCGGCGGTCGCGCCGACGACGGCCAGGTTGAACGCGGGCACCCGGAACGTCTTCCAGTGGATCAGCTTGTTCCACCAGTGCTTGTCGGCGGCGACGGGACCGGCGACCGCCGGAGACTCCGCCGGCTGCTCCGCGTCGAGGGCGTCGACGGGGGTCAAGCCCGCGCGGAGGTCGGCGACCTCCCGAGCGGTCTGCTCCCGGAGCGCCGCGACGCTCGGGACGGAGCTGCCGCCCGCCCGCGCCTCGGCGGTCCGGGCCGCGAGGGTCACCGCGACGATCTGGTCGACGGTGATCCTCCCGGACTCGACGTCCTGCAGGTAGGTGTGGCTGTCGAGGGAGGCCCGGATCGCGTCGACGGGCTGTGCCGTGTCCGCGAACGAGGGCGACGGGGCGGCGAGGAAGGACGCGGCGACCGCGAGGATCGCGACGCCGGCGATCCTCGGGATCACCGTGCCGATGCGGGTCCGGCGGCGGGGGGAGCGCGCGGCGCGGTGGAGGGGCGGGAGGAGGGGCATGGGGAGCCTTTCGGACATGTCGGACACCGCCGTGCGGCGTGATGCGCACGGCGGTGGGGGATGGGGATCCGCGACACGGTAGGGGCGACGGGCGGTCCGCCGTGCTGCCGGTGCACATACCGCGCGACCGCCGGCTAGACCGCCGGGTCGCCGACCGCCGGCCCCGAGTAGTGGTGGTCGAACACCACGCTCGTGCGGGTCGACGCCACGGCCGGGTGCGCCGAGAGGTGGTCCAGCACGAAGTCGCGGAGGTGGTCGCTGTCGCGGACGGCGATGTGCACGATGAAGTCCTCGGATCCGCCGAGGAAGAACAGCTGCACCACGTCGGCCAGCTCGCGCATCTCGTCGGCGAAGCGGGCCATCTCGTGGCGGGCGCCCGCGCGTATCGCGATGCTGATGAGCGCCTGCAGGCCCACGCCCACCGCATCCGCGTCGATGGTGGCCGTGAAGCCCGTGATCACGCCGCGCTCCACGAGGCCGCGCACGCGGGTCACGCACGTCGACGGCGCGATGCCCGCCTGCTCGGCGAGGCGGCTGTTCGGGGTGCGCGCATCCGCGCGGAGGAGGGCGACGAGCCTCCGGTCGACCTCGTCCAGCGGCTCGCGGGCCCGCAGTTCCTTCGTCGGCATGGGTCGTCCGTCCTCTCGGGGCGAAGGATCGCGCAGGAGGAGCGGCCTTCGTCGCAGATCCTACGGATTCCGCCCACCCGAGGCGCACGATGGCCATATTGGGACTCGCCCTCCCGCATCGCCGCCGCCGGTCGCACCCTCGCGGGGAGACGAGACGGAGCGCGCATGAAGGTCGGGATCCCCACCGAGGTCAAGAACAACGAGAACCGGGTCGCCGCGACGCCCGCCGGCGTGCACGAGCTAGTGCGCCGCGGCCACGAGGTGCTCGTGCAGGAGGGCGCGGGGCTCGGATCCAGCATCACCGACGCCGACTACACCGCCGCCGGCGCGACCCTCGTCGCTACCGCCGACGAGGTGTGGGGCCAGGCGGATCTGCTGCTCAAGGTCAAGGAGCCGATCCTCGAGGAGTACCCGCGCATGCGCGCCGGCCAGACCCTCTTCACCTACCTGCACCTCGCCGCGTCGCGCCCCTGCACCGACGCGCTCCTCGCCTCCGGCACCACCGCGATCGCCTACGAGACGGTGCAGCTGCCCAACCGCCAGCTCCCGCTCCTGCAGCCGATGAGCGAGGTCGCCGGACGGCTCTCCACCCAGGTCGGCGCCTACCACCTGATGCGCGCGGCGGGCGGGCGCGGGATCCTCCTCGGCGGCGTCCCCGGCACCCCGAAGGCGCGCGTCGTCGTGATCGGCGGCGGCGTCGCAGGCGAGCACGCGGCCGCCAACGCGCTCGGCATGGGCGCCGACGTCACCGTCATCGACCTCTCCATCCCGCGGCTCCGCGAGCTCGAGGTGCGGTTCGGCGGGCAGGTGCAGACGCGCGTGTCCTCCGCGTACGAGATCGCGGCGCAGCTGGCCGACGCCGACCTCGTCATCGGATCCGTGCTGATCCCCGGGGCGCAGGCTCCGAAGCTCGTCACCGACGCGATGGTCGCCACCATGAAGAAGGGGTCCGTGCTCGTCGACATCGCCATCGACCAGGGCGGCTGCTTCGAGGGATCCCGCCCCACCACCCACGACGACCCCACCTTCGCCGTGCACGACAGCGTCTACTACTGCGTCGCCAACATGCCGGGCGCGGTGCCCGAGACCTCGACGCGCGCGCTCACCAACGCGACGCTGCCGTACGTCATCGCGCTGGCCGAGAAGGGCTGGAGGCGGGCCCTCGCGGAGGACCCGGCGCTCGCGCTCGGCCTCAACGTGCACGACGGCCACGTGACCGAGCCGCACGTCGCCGCGGCGCTCGGCCTGCCGCTGACGCCGGTGGCGGAGGTGCTCGCGGGCTGAGGCGCGGCGGGCGGGATCGCGGTGTCGCGGGAGCGCGGTGTCGCGGGAGCGCGGTGTCGCGGGATCGTGACCCCGGGGTGGCCGGATGCGGCCCGATCCCTGGCAGGGTCGAGGCATGACCTTCAGCTACGCGCCCGAACCCGACGCCTCCGCCCCCCGCGAGCGGAAGTCGTTCAACGGCGTCGGGCTGGCCGCGCTCATCGTGGGCGTGCTGTCGCTCATCGGCTCGGTCATCCCGATCCTCAACTACGTGTCGGGGTTCCTCGCGGCCGTCGGCATCGTGCTCGGGATCATCGGGCTGGTGCTCCGCGACCGGCCCAAGGGCATGGCGCTCGGCGGGCTCGTCGTGAGCATCGTCGCGCTGATCCTCTCGATCGTCCTCGCCATCGTCTACACGGCCGGCATCGTCACGGCCATCACGGGCGCGGTGCAGGAGTCCGAGGCGCGGTCGTCGGCGGAGGCGGCCGACGACGTGCGCGTCACCTACGAGGTGACCGGCACGGGCGGCACCGCCACGGCGGGCGTCCTCTGGACCACGTCCGTCGGCGGATCCGCGGGCACCGAGCAGGCGTCCGACCAGCCGCTCCCGTTCAGCCGCGAGGTCGTCGTGCCCGACACGACGGCGTTCGACATGGCGATGTTCTCCGTGAGCGCGGTCGCGAGCATCGACCCGGCGGTCGCGGAGGAGGGCGACATCACGTGCCGGATCCTCGTGGGCGACTACATCGTCACCGAGCAGCGGGCCGAGGGCGACGGCGCCACGGTCACCTGCAGCGCCACGGCCGAGGACCTGCGGGACGCCGCCGAGTGACGGATCCGGGTCCGGACGGGCCCACCGGACCTCCGCCGGAGCCCACGCCGTACGGGCCGGCGCACCCGTCGTCCGATGCCGAGGCCGATGCCGAGGCCCCGCAGTCCTCGAGGCCCGCCCGCGTGCGCGGACGGAACGAGGCCGCCGGGACCGCCGTCGTGCTCGCGGTCCTCGCGCTCCTCGGCGCGCTCGTGCCGGTGCTCGACCTCGTCACCGGGCTCCTGGCGGTGGTGGGCGCGCTGTTCGGGATCCTCGCGCTCACCCGGAAGCGGCGGCGCAACTCCCGCCCCCTCGCGATCACGGGCCTCGCGCTCAACGTCGTCGCACTGACGGCCTGGGTGATCGCCATCACGACCATGGTCGGGCTGGTGCTCGACACGTACCCGCCGACGTCGCCGCCGGAGGGCGCCGCGAGCCCGGGGCCGACCGCGCCCGCGACCCCCGAGATCGTCCACCCCGTCACCCTCACCGTCGAGCTGACCGGCACCGTGCCGCAGGTGCGCGCGGTCTGGCTGGGCGGCCTGAACGACGGGTACCGCGACGTCCCGGCGGAGGCGCTGCCCCTCACCCAGGAGCACGACGTCTACCTCACCGACGCGGCCTTCTCCGCCGGCGACTACTTCAGCGTCACCGCCGTGCTCGACGCGGCGGACGGCACCGTCACCTGCCGGGTGCGGGCGGGGGACCGGATCCTGGCGGAGGACACCGCGACGGGACGCGACGAGGCGGCGTCCTGCCGGGTCACGGCCTTCGACATGCTCGACTACCGGGAGACCGCGGAGTGATCCGGCGCTCGGGGCCGCCGGCCCCGGGGATCAGCCCGCGGAGCGCGCCGCGCCCGCCACGGCCGAGCTGCCGAGGTCGTCCTTCGGGAGGGGCTCGCCGGCGGTGACCGCGGCGATCCACGCGTCGGTCGTGGCGACGGCGGCGAAGTTGGAGTGCAGCAGCGTCATGAGCGTGCCGTGCACGGTGGCCGCGTCGGCGGATCCGGCGGCGTTCGCGAGCGCGATGGCGCCCGTCGCGTCGGAGAGCACCTCGGCCGCGATGTCGAGCCCCTCCGCCTCCACCGACGACGCGAGGATGCAGTTGTTGGTCATGTAGCCGACCAGGGTGACGGTGTCGAGGCCCTCGGCCCGCAGCCAGTCGACGAGGTCGGTGCCGGCGAACACCGAGCCCTTCGACTTCACGAGGCCCTTCCAGGCGTCCGTCCGGCGCGACTCGATCTCCGGGTGCAGGCGGTAGGCGTCGCTCGTCGGGTCGAACACGGGCGCGCCCTCGCCGGCGGTGTGCTGGACCACGACGACGGGGATTCCCGCCCCCGTCGCCGCGTCGATGGCGCGGCCGATGGTGCGCACCGAGACGTCGCGGTCGGGGTGGCGGATCTCGAGCGGCCCGGCGAAGTACTCCTGCTGGACGTCGACGAGGACGAGGGCGCGGCGGGGTGCGGTCATGGGGGTCTCCTGGATCGGCTCGTGGGCGGCGCCGGATGCGGCGCCGTCCCTCGATCATCGCCGGGATCCTCCCCGGACGCGCGTGGCCCGACGGCACGCTTACGATGGATCCGTGCCACACGGGGGAGAGCGGATGCGCATCGCGGTCTACGCGTTCGACGGCGTGACGATGTTCCACCTCTCGGTGCCGCAGATGGTCTTCGACGAGGTGCGGCGGCAGGGCCTCGGCGACTGGGAGACCGTGCTGTTCGCCGACCGCGCGGGCTCGATCGTCACCGCGGAGGGCCACCGGCTGGGCGGCGTGCGGGGCCTCGCGGCGGCCGAGGGCGCCGACGTGATCGTGATCCCGTCGTGGGTCGACGACGGGCGGGACCCGCGGCCCGCGTTCCGCCGCACGGTGCGGGCGGCCCACGACCGCGGCGCCGTGGTGGCGGGCCTCTGCCTGGGGGCCATCGCGGTCGCCGACCTCGGTCTCCTCGACGGGCGCGGGGCGGCCACGCACTGGGGCGCCGTGGAGAGCCTGTCGGCCCGCCACCCCGGGGTCGTGGTCGACGGATCCGCGCTCTACCTCGACCACGGCGACGTGCTCACCTCCGCGGGCACGGCCTCCGGCCTCGACGCCTGCCTGCACATGGTGCGCACCCGGCTCGGCGCCGAGGCCGCCAATCGCGTGGCCCGCAGCCTCGTCGTCGCGCCGCACCGCGAGGGTGGGCAGGCGCAGTACATCGAGCGGCCGGTCGCGGCCGACGACGCGGGGGATCCGGTGGCCGCCACGACCGCGTGGGCCCTCGCGCACCTCGGCGAGGAGCTGGGCGTCGACCGGCTCGCGGCCGTCGCCCACATGAGCCGCCGGTCGTTCCTCCGCGCGTTCCGCCGCGCGACCGGATCCACGCCCGCGGCCTGGGTGCGCTCCCGCCGGCTCGACGAGGCCCGGCGGCTGCTGGAGACCACCGGCCTGCCCGTCGAGCGGATCTCCGCCGACTGCGGCTTCGGGACCCCGGTGACGTTCCGGCAGGCGTTCGCGGCCGCCTTCGGGAGCACCCCCTCGAGCTACCGGCGCCGCTTCGACGCCCGCGGGTGATGCCCCGCGGCTGATGCCCCGCGGCTGAGGTCGGCGTCGCGCGTGTCCTACTTGCGCAGGACGTAGGCGTGGTTGTCGACGAGCGCCCACGTCTGTCCGGCCTTGCCGAACTTCCACGGCACGTCGTAGGCGGTGGATCCGTTGCACGCGGGAAGGGCGCTCATGTGGAACGCGAGGACGTTCGCGGGGAGGGAGATCGCGTTCCAGCCCGGGTGCAGCTCCGCGCACTGCGTGTACTTCCAGTCCGGGGTGAAGAGCCCGAAGCCCCGCGCGGAGGAGGTCGAGGAGACGTAGACGTCGATCCCGTTCCAGTACGTCTCGTGGAACGTGCTCTCGGGCTTGGCGTTCGCGGGCGTGGCGATGGCGATGGAGGCCACGGCGAGGGCGGCGGCTCCCAGGGCGATGGCGGCGCGGCGCCGACCTCGGGCTGCGGGGCGTGCGGGACGGGTCATGACGGCCTCTCATGGAGTTGCGGGGGGGGGGGGGG
>NZ_JAVCVL010000290.1:0-2657 GCF_032917815.1 Clavibacter sp. MX14-G9D
GGCGGCCGCCGGCGCGCTGCCCGAGGCCGACGCGGGAGCGGCCGCCGAGGCCGACGCGGAGGGCATGGTGGTCGGGGCGTCCGGCCCGACGGCGAAGTCGAAGGCGCCGGCGATGGGATGCCCGTCGCTCGAGACGACGCGCCAGCGCGCCTGGAAGGTGCCGTCCGGCACTCCCGGGCGCAGCGCCTGCCGGGCCGTGTCGCCGTTCAGGAGGACGGGACCCTCCGCCCAGTCCTCCCCGCGCTCGTCCACCACCACGACCACGGCGCCGACCTCGATCAGCGCGTCGGTGAAGACCATCGAGACCTCCGCCGGCGCGGTCGGCGCGCGGCTCCCGTCGCCGGGCTCGGTGGAGACGAGGTCGTCGTGGGCCGAGACGGGCCCGGCGGTCACGAGTGCCGGCACGAGGGCGGCGACGAGGAGGGCGACGAGGAGGGCGCGACGGACGGGCCCTCGGGCACGGGTGCGGGTGCGGGTGCGCGTGCGGGTCATGAGGTCCTCCGGGGGTCGTGGTCGTGGTCGTGCCGGTCGAGTTGACCGAGCCGGTCGTTGTAGGCGCGGAGCGCCGCGTCGTCGTCGCGCAGCGCGGCGCGGTCGTTGCGGGTCGCGGCGCGCTGCTCGGACGCGGACCACTGCCGCACGACCATCAGCGCGACGAGGACGACGGGGAGCTCGCCCGCACCCCAGGCGATGCCGCCGCCGGTCCCCTGGTCGGCGAGGAGGCCCGCGTCGTCGAGGACGCCGATGGCGCGCCACCAGTCGACGGCGAGCACCTCCGTGCCCGACATGATCGCGAGGCCGAAGAACGCGTGGAACGCCATCGTCGCGAGCAGGATGAGCAGCCGGATCGCGTGCGGCGGGCGCTGCGGGCCCGGATCCACGCCGATGATCGCGAGGAAGAACACGTAGCCGCTGATCAGGAAGTGCACGACCATGATGAGGTGGCCCTGGTGGGTCAGCAGCGACCACTCGAACCAGCCCGTGTAGTAGAACGCGACGAGGCTGCCCGCGAACACCACGGCGGCGACGACCGGGTGGGTCACGATGCGGGCGTACCGCGAGTGCGTGGCCACGAGCACCCACTCCCGCACGCCGCGGCTGTGGTCCGTGCGGGCGGGCACGGCGCGGAGCAGGAGGAGCACGGGCGCGCCGAGCACCAGGAGCGGCGGCACGTACATCATCAGCAGCATGTGCTGGACCATGTGCGTGCTGAACCGCACGGACCCGTAGACGCCGGGCCCGCCGCTCGTGGCGTACACGAGCACCGCGCATCCGAGCAGCCACGGCACCGTGCGCCCGGCCGACCACGCGTCGCCGCGTCGCCGGAGCCGTCGGACGCCGAGGAGGTAGAGCCCCGCCAGCACCGCCGCGACGGCGAGGAACAGGTGGTCGGGGTGGAACGACGTCAGCATCCGCGGGAGGGAGACCGGCGCGGGGAAGGCGAAGCCGATGAGGGACGCCTGCGGGTCGATGTCCGCGATGGAGGTCTGCGGCACCGGCGGGGCGCTCCGGGAGAGGGCGACGGACATGCCCATGGCGATGGACATCGCCACCACCTCCGCGAGGGCGAGGCGCGCGAATGCCCGTCCGGACCCGGCGGTGCCCGCCAGCCGCGGGATGAGCCGGGTGCGGTGCACCCCGCCCGCGATCCCGAGCCCGACGAGGACGAGCGTCTTGAGCAGGAGGAGGACGCCGTACTCGGTGGTGAGGAGCTCCACCGGGGACTCGAGCCGCAACGAGGCGTTGAGGATGCCCGAGAGCGCGACGGCGGCGAACGCCCAGCCCGCGAGGGCGGAGTACCGGCGGACCACGACGCCCAGCGCATCGCGGCTGACCGTGCGGAGGAGGAGCACCGCCACGAGCCCGCCCGCCCAGAGCGTGACGCCGAGCAGGTGGATCGCGAGGCTGTTGACGGCGTTGGCGTGCTCGTAGGAGCCGGCCGCGTGCCCGGAGAGCGACAGCGGGAGGAGGGCGAGCATCGCGATGCCGGCGGCGATGCCGATCCACGACACGCGCCGCGTCCACAGCGTGACGGCGAGCACCGCGGCGACGCACAGCGCCGACGCGAGCAGGGTCTGGCCGAGCTCCAGGCCCGTGATGAAGTACCGGATCTGGCGGAGGTAGACGGGGTCGGTCAGCGGGACGCCGATCACGTTGGCACCCGTGAGGAGGAGCACGGCGACGCTGGAGGCGAGCCAGGCGGCCGCCGCGCGCGCGGCCCAGCGGAGGGCCTTCCACTGGGCGTAGCTCGCGATCCCGCGCCGGAGGTCCTGGCCGGGGAGGGCGAAGGCGGCGATCACGAGCAGGCCGATCGTCAGCGACGCCGCGGCGTCGTGCACGACGCGCGACACGAGGAGGCCGTACGTCACGAGGTCGCCGGGGTCGACGAGCAGCGACTGCACCGCCGTGCCCGTGAAGGCGACGCCGAGGAGCGCGGCGACGACGGCGAGCGGCAGGCACACGAGGAGCACGGCCTCGCCGACGTGCAGCCGCGGCAGGCGCAGGTCGCGCGGGGTGAAGGGCAGGTCGTCGGTCGTGGCCGGTGTCGGCGGGCGGGCGGAGGGAGCGGAGGGGAGCATGGAGGTCCTGGGTCCGAGGGGCGCGGCGGGTGCGCCGCGGCGTGCGGGGTGCGCGGCGCGTCCGACGCGCGACGGGGC
>NZ_JAVCVL010000291.1:0-2653 GCF_032917815.1 Clavibacter sp. MX14-G9D
CGACGCGTCGCGGCGGGCCCCGACGCGTCGCGCGGCGTCGTCGCCCGGCGCTCGAGCGGCAGCCGCACGCCGAAGACGGTGCGGCCGGGCTCCGACTCGACCCACAGCGCGCCGTGGTGCGCGGCCACGATGGCCTGCGCGATGGCGAGGCCGAGGCCCGTGCCGCCGGTGGCGCGCGCCCGCGATCCGTCGCCGCGCACGAAGCGCTCGAACAGGCTCTCCTGCAGGGCCGGGGGGATGCCGGGTCCGTCGTCGGTGACGCGGATGACGGCGTGGGCGTCCGGACCGCCGCCCTCGACCGCGAGCGACGCGACGACGCGCGTGCCCGGCGGCGTGTGGGTGCGGGCGTTCGCGAGCAGGTTGACGACCACCTGCCGGAGCCGGGCGTCGTCGCCGGGCACGGTGACCGGCTCCTCCGGGAGGTCGAGGCCCCAGTCGTGGTCGGGGCCGGCCGCGCTCGCGTCGCCGACCGTGTCGAGGAGGATCCGCGTGACGTCCACCGGATCCGACTCCAGCTCCCGGCCCTCGTCGAGGCGGGCGAGCAGGAGGAGGTCCTCGACGATCGTGGTCATCCGCACCGACTCCGACTCGATGCGCGACAGCGAGTGCGTCACGTCCTCGGGCAGCAGGTGCGGGCCGCGGCGCGTGAGCTCGGCGTATCCGCGGATGGAGGCGAGCGGCGTGCGCAGCTCGTGGCTCGCGTCCGAGACGAACCGCCGCACCTTCGCCTCGCTCGCCTGGCGCGACGACAGCGCCGCCGAGACGTGGCCGAGGAGCCCGTTGAGCGCCGCGCCGACGCGGCCCACCTCGGTGCGCTCGTCGGTGTCGGATGCGGGGACGCGGGCCTCGAGGGCGACGTCGCCGCGGTCGAGCTCCAGCGCGGCCACGTGCGTCGCGGTCGCGACGACCCGGTCGAGCGGGCGCAGGGCGCGCCGCACGATGAGCGCGCCCACGAACGCGGCGAGCGCCAGCGTGATGGCGGCGACCACGGAGATCACGACGACGAGCTGCTCCACGACGTCGTCCGCGGGCTTCAGCGGCAGGCCCGTGACGAGGGTGGCGCCGGTCGAGGAGGTGTCCCCCACCAGGCGGTAGCGGCCGAGCGCGCCGCCGAGGTCGACCGTGCGGGGCACGCCGTCGGTCGGCACGCTGCGCAGCTGCTGGCTCTGCCGCTCGGTCAGCTCGACGGTGCCGGCGCCTCCGGGCTCGCCCTCCGCCGCGTCGCGGTCGGCGATGTAGCCGCCCGAGACGACGCCGCCCACGATGGTGGCGCTGATCGTCCCGACCTGCTGGCCGAAGGCGCCGAGGCCGCCGGGAGGGGCGCCGGGGAAGCTGCCGTACCCGTCGGAGTCCCGGTCGACGAGGTCCTGCGAGCGCGACGCGGTGCCCCGCAGCTGCTCGTCGACCTGCCGCTCGAGCGAGGCCTGGAGGGCGAGGATGCTGACCGCGCCGATGATGATGCTCGCGAGCGCCAGGAGGCCCACCACGCTGAGGACCAGGCGGCGGCGCAGGGTCATGCCGCCCGCCGCGCCCGCCAGCCGGGCCCGCCACGGCTCGCTCACTCCGCGGCCTTGAGCATGTAGCCGCTGCCGCGCACCGTGTGGATCATGGGGTTCCGGCCGGCGTCGATCTTGCGGCGCAGGTACGAGATGTAGATCTCCACCACGCTCGACTTCCCGCCGAAGTCGTAGCTCCACACCCGGTCGAGGATCTGCAGCTTGCTGAGCACGCGGCGCGGGTTCCGCATCAGGTAGCGCAGCAGCTCGAACTCGGTCGCCGTGAGCTCGACGGGGTCGCCTCCGCGCGCGACCTCGTGGCTGTCCTCGTCGAGGGTGAGGTCGCCCACCCGGATCACCGGGTCGACGCTGTCGCTCACCACGAGCGTGGAGCGGCGGATGAGGCCGCGGAGCCGGGCGACGACCTCCTCGAGGCTGAACGGCTTCGTCACGTAGTCGTCGCCGCCCGCGGTGAGCCCCGCGAGCCGGTCGTCGAGGGAGTCCTTCGCGGTGAGGAAGAGCACGGGGATGTCCTGCGCCTCGGCCCGCAGCCGCGACAGCACCTGGAGGCCGTCGAGGTCGGGGAGCATGATGTCGAGCACCACGGCGTCCGGCTTGGACTCCCGGGCCGCGGCGAGCGCCTGCTGCCCGTCGGCCGCCGTGCGCACCTGCCAGCCCTCGTAGCGCAGCGCCATCTGCAGCAGGTCGGTGAGGGACGCCTCGTCGTCGACGACGAGCACCCGGATGGGCGACCCGTCGGCACGGGTGAGGCGGGGCTGCGGGGCGGCGGCGGGCTGGAAGCCGGAGGGCGGTGTCGTGGTCACGTCGACCATCCTCCACAGGATCCTATGAGCCGGCCATGAGGCGGCCATGACGCCGATGAGGAGGGCCCGCTGCAGGACGACCGGCCCGCCGGACGACGACGGGCCCGGCGCGTGATGCGCCGGGCCCGTGGTCGTGCGGAGGTTCCGGAGGGCTAGTGCTTGTCCTCCGTGGCGCGGGTGACGGTCTCGCCCTCGACCGTCTTCCGGTCGCCCTTCTGCTTGTCGCCGCGGGTCTTCGCGAGGCTGGCGACGGTGGCGACCGTGATGGTCGCGCCGATGAAGAGCAGCGAGAACCAGATCGGGATCTCGGGCGCCCACAGCATCGGCTCGCCG
>NZ_JAVCVL010000292.1:0-2633 GCF_032917815.1 Clavibacter sp. MX14-G9D
GGGGCCCCCTGGCCCCCCCCCCCCCGGCGGGGGGGGGCCCCGGGGGGGGGGGGGGGGGGGGCCCGGAAGGGGGGGGTCCCCGGGGGCGCGCCGTCCCCGCCGCGCGGGGTCCGGACGGCGGCCGCGCGGCGCTCCGCCCGACGCGCGCGCAGGGCGGTGATCGTCTCGTGCGCGGTCGGGGCGGCGTCCCGCTCGAGGTCCGCGATGCGGGTCGCGTACTGCCCGGCGTCCTCGGTCGTGACGTAGCGGTGGTAGAGCACGGCGGTGCCGGCGACGGGCTCGCCGGGTCGGGACGCGTCGATCGCCGACTCCGTCGCCGTGATGGCCCAGAAGGCGTCGAGGGGGAGGGACGCGAAGCGGAGGGATCCGTCGGCGCGACGGTCGCCGGTGCGGGCGGACCCGGATCCGGTGCGACCCGCCAGGACGATGCGGCCGGGCGGCGGGCCCACCCGGAACGTCGGCGCCCGCAGCGGCCAGAGCGGCACGACCGCCTTCAGGCCGCCGAGCTCGGCGTCCTCGAGGCTGCGCGCCTCGGCCTCCCGGATGTTCCGGAACCGCTCGGCGACGCGGTCGGGCGTCTCCTCGACGGTCACGCCCGACTCGGAGATGCGCACCGGCACGACCGCGCGCTGGAACGAGCCGCGCATGGCGATGCGCGTCGTGACGAGGTTGAGGACCCACAGCGCGACGAGCGGGATCAGCACGCCCAGCAGGATGAGGCCGAGCGTCAGGCCGACCACCGCGCCCACGTTCACGGGGAAGGTCGAGCGGAACCCCACCGGCACGTCCTGCGGCACGGCGTCGCCCGCGCCCGAGGCCACGGACAGCGGGAGGGTCGCGGAGACGTCCGCGTCGGCGGGGGTGGGGTTCGCGGCGGTGACGGACAGCACGGTGCTGCCGCCCTGCGGCACCGTCACGCAGTCGTCCGCGGAGAGAGCGGTGCCGTCGGCGGCGGTGACCGTCCAGGCGAACGTGCCGGCGCGGTCGGCGTTGTCGCTCGTGATGGCGGGCTGTCCCGTCAGGCACACGGTGCCGTCGCCGCCCTCGGTCGGTCCCGTGAGCGTGAGCTCGCCCGTGGCGAGGCCGTCGGCGCCCTCGAGGTCGGTGAGCCGCAGCGATCCGGCCGCGCTCGGGAACTGCCCGGGCAGGACCGTGCGGATGCGCTGCTGGGTCGTGACCGGGGCCAGCTGGACCGCGTGCGGCGAGGTGACGAGCGG
The DNA here is from genome assembly GCF_032917815.1 of Clavibacter sp. MX14-G9D. NCBI lineage: Bacteria > Bacillati > Actinomycetota > Actinomycetes > Micrococcales > Microbacteriaceae > Clavibacter > Clavibacter sp. MX14-G9D. The sequence goes on from NZ_JAVCVL010000292.1 coordinate 1,218, forward strand.
ATCCAGCGACGCGGTGACGAGGAGCTCCGACGCGCCCACGTCGGCGGGCAGCGGCAGAGTGACGGCGCCGGACGCCGCGTCGACCGCGGCGCCGGCGAGGGGCGCGGTCACGCCGTCGACCGTGTAGCTGCCCGAGAACGCGGCCGTCTCGAAGGCGCGGAGGTCCGCCGGGCGGCCGTCGGCGCGCTCCACGCGGGCGGAGAGCGTGGCCTCGAGCGAGCCGTCGGCGCTCCGGGTCACCTCGTTGGCGTCGTCGAAGACGATGCGCAGGTCGCTGAAGAAGTAGACGTCCTCGACGCCGTCGGCGGTCAGCCGCCACTGGCCGGCGAGGGCGGGATCGGAGGCGTCGACCTCCACCAGGCGGGCGCCCGACGACTGCCGCACGGTCACCCCGGCGGGGAGGTCCGCCTCGGTGACGGTGCCGAGGCCGGAGCCGCCCGGGGCCTCGAGGGACCAGCCGTCGTCGGCCACGACGATCTGCACGCGGGAGACGCCCGCGTCGATCCAGAAGGAGCCGTCGGCGGCGAGCGGCTGCGGGTAGCCGCCCGCGATGCGGCTGCCGAGCTGGAGGAACACGGCGGCGAGCGCGTCCGGGTCGGAGGCGTCGACGACGGCGCCGCGCACGGCGCCCTCGGGCGCCTCGGGCGGGCCGCACGCCACGGTCGACCCCTGGTACGGCCCGGATCCCTCCACGAGCGGGTACATCACCGCGGCCTGGTCCCGCGCGGCCCCGTCGGCGAGGAGGGTGCCGATCACGACGACGCCCGACTGGCGGAGCGCGGCGAGGAGGCCGTAGCCCTGGGGTGCGGCGCCCGAGGAGATGGGCCGTCCGCAGAGCGCGTTCACGGCGTCGGCGGTGGCGGACGCGTTCCCGAGGTCGATCCGGCCGTCCGTCATCCACAGCACCAGCTGGCACGCGGATCCGGCGCTCGGCTGGTCCTGCAGCTGCGCCTGCACGCCCTGCAGCGCCGCCAGCCAGTCGGTGTCGCCCGTGGGCCGCTTGTCGCGGATGGTCTCGCGGAGCCGGTCGGGGCTCTGGTCGTCGTACGCGGTCCAGTCGACGGCCGGCTGGAAGGCGGAGCTGAAGAACGCGGCGCCCCAGTTGACCGTGAGGTCGTCGCCGAGCGCCCCCAGCTCGGCGAGGCTGCCGCCGAGGATGTCGGCGCGGGCGACGTCCGGGTCGGAGCCGCGCCCGGTGGCGCCGCCGGAGCTGAGCGAGCCCGAGTTGTCGACCAGGTAGTAGACGTTGAGGACGTCCGAGGAGGCGAGGCACGTGCGGAGGTCGTCGATGGCGCCGCGGCCGGTGTCGGAGAGCCCGGTCGCGCTCCCGCCGGCGGTGGCCTGCACGGCCGCGGTGGCGGCGGCGGTCCCCCGCGCCATCGCCCCGGCCGTCTCCGTGGCGGAGGCGGCGGCGCC
>NZ_JAVCVL010000293.1:0-2627 GCF_032917815.1 Clavibacter sp. MX14-G9D
CGCGCTCGGCCATCCACTCCGCGACGATCGCGTCGCGGCCGGTCGCGCGTCCTGCCACGCGCCGATGCCGCGGATCGCCGACGGCAGGCCGCCCAGCAGCGCGATCTCCGCGTCGATCGTCGGGTCGGCCGCGCGCAGCGCGTCGAGCTCGGCGGTCTCGGCGGGCGAGAGGTCGTCGGCGAGGGCCGCGGCGATGAGCTCGGCGCGCCGGTCGTCGGTGTCGTCGGCGCCCGGGTCGGGGGTGCGGTCGTCGGTCATGGGCGGGGGTCCACTTCGTCGAGATGCGTGCGGAGTGCGCGGAGCGCGTGGAAGACGCGGGTCCGCAGGGTGGCGACGGGCACGCCCGTGGCCGTGGAGAGCTCCTGGTAGCTGAGGCCGGTGAGGTGCACGGCGACGACGGCCTCGCGGTGCGCCTCGCTGAGCCGGGCGAGGCCCTCCACGATGCCGAGCCGGTCGAGCGGATCCGCGTCCTGCGTCGCCGCCTCGGGCGCCTCCTCCTCGGCCACGATCCGCGGGGTGCGGGCCCGGGCGCGGTGCACGTCGAGGATCACGCGCCGCTCGATCGCGAAGAGCCAGGTGCGGGCGCTGCCGCGTCCACCGTCGAAGGAGTCGCGGGCCCGCCATGCGCGGAGGAACGTCTCCTGCACGCAGTCCTCGGCGAGGCCGCGGTCCTGCAGCGCGTTCACCGCGAAGCCGAGGAGCGCGCTCCCGTGCTCCGCGAACGCCTGGCGCACGTCGAGCCCGGGCGTGCCTGCGCTCATCGTGCTCCGCTCGGGGGAAGGTGCCGGGGGCGTCAGGACGAGCGCCATCGTGATCCCCCTCAGCCTAGGCGCGCGGGATGCGCGCCCTCGAGGGGGGATACGCGCGCCGAGGGCCGGGCGTTCACCGGCGGGTCGCATCACGTGCGGCGGGACGGATCCGCGCCGCCGATGAACGCGGACCGCCCGCCGGGCGTATGCCCTGTCAGGAGCGGCGTCCGTCCGGGGTGCCGCGGTCCACGAAGGGCGCACGCGATGACGCACACGAACCTGATCCGCACCATGACCATCGGAGGCGCCGCCGCGGCTGCCCTCACCCTGCTCGTCGCCACGCCGGCGTCCGCCGAGACGACCGTGCCGACGCCGGACCGCTTCACGAGCGCGTTCACCGTGATGGCGACGCCCGACCAGGTGCTCAACGCCGACGGCGTCGCGACTCCCGGCGAGTCCGGCGCGACGGGCCGCTTCGACCTCCGCCTCGACTCCGCGTCGAACACCATCTGCTACGACATCACGCTCACCGGCGTGACGGGCGAGTACCAGAGCCCCGCGAAGACGGCGACGCACATCCACCAGGCCGCGGTCGGCAAGGCGGGCCCGCCCCGCATCGCGTTCCCGAACCCGACGGACGCCGGGAACGGCACGCGCACGAGCTCCGGCTGCATGCAGGGGCCCTTCACCACCGGGATCATGAGCCCCCAGGGCGCGGACACCGGCGAGGGCTTCACGGTCGCGCAGATCGAGGCCGACCCGTCGGCGTTCGCGGCCGACACCCACACCGCCTCGTTCACGGCCGGCGCCGTGCGCGGCCAGCTCACCCAGGTGCCGGTCGGCGGCGTCGACACGGGCGCGGGCGGATCCGCGACCGGCTCGGTCCGGGGCGCCGGTGCGTTCGCGACGGCGACGCCGATGAGTCCCGCGGCGACCACGACGGCGACGACGCCGCGCGGGGTGCGGATCCGGCGGGCCAGGCGCCCGGCGGATCCGCGGATGGGTGATGCGGTCACGAGCGCACCAGTCCTCTCTCATGGGCGAAGACGACGACCTGCAGGCGGCTGCGGAGCCCGAGCTTCGCGAGCACCGCCTGCACATGCGTCTTCACGGTCGACGCCGCGACGAAGGACGCCTCGGCGATCTGGACGTTGGTCAGCCCGCGGGCGACGAGCAGGAAGGTCTCGCGCTCGCGCGGCGTCAGCACCGCGAGCACGTCGACGTCGGGTTGCGGGGGAGCGGCGCCGAAGTCCCGCAGCAGGTCCTCGGTGTCGCCCGTGACCTCGCCCGCCGCGGCGGCGCGCACGGTCGCGAGCAGCACCTCGGGCCGCGCGTCCTTCGTGAGGAACGCGGCGGCGCCCGCGCGCGCGGCGGCGCGCACGGCCTGGTCGTCGCGGAGGGTGGTGAGGACGATCACGCGGGGCGCCTCGGCGCCGCCGTCCCGCACCGCGGCGGTCGCGGCCAGGCCGTCGAGCACCGGCATGCGGAGGTCCATCAGCACCACGTCGGGAGCCTCCCGGCGCACGAGGTCGATCCCGTCGCGGCCGTCCCCGGCGATGCCGACGCAGACGAGGTCGTCCGTCGCGTCGATCTGCATGCGGAGGCCCTGGGCGAAGAGCGGCTGGTCGTCGACCACGGCGACGCGCACCGGCTCAACCACGGGGACCGGCGGCGTCGGAGGCGGATGCGGCGGGGGATGCCGATGCCGCGGCGGCGGCCGGCGAGTCGGTCGCGGCGACGGCCGTCACGTCGACGGCGGGCCGGGCGGGAGCGTCACCCGCCCCGCCGGTGATCGGCAGGTACGCCGTCACGACGAACTCGCCCGCGCCGTCCTGCTCCGGCCGGGGCTCCGGCTCCGCGGTGAGCCACCCGCCCGCG
>NZ_JAVCVL010000294.1:0-2585 GCF_032917815.1 Clavibacter sp. MX14-G9D
AAGCCCGCGGTGGCGAGGCCGAAGACCGACTTGGTGAGGTTGCGCATGACATTTCCTTCGCTGTGTGGACGGGATCCGTGCCCGGTACCCCCGGGCGACACAGGGACTTCGGCGCCGGAGGAGAACGGGTTGGGGCCGGTCCTCCTTTCCCAGGGGAAGGCCAGGTTCGAGGCCCGGAAGCCCGTGGATCCGGGGATGCGCCGCGATGCGCGGAAAGGGAGCCCTTGACATCCGACAGTCGCCGATATATCGTCGCTACATCGCGACAGAACGTCCCGATCCCCCGACATCACCTCCCCGGAAGGAGCGCCCATGCGCACCCACGACCACGACCACGACCACCTGCCGTCCCGCCCCCGGGACGGCGTCCCCGCCGACCGCCACGAGCCCCGCCTGCAGCACCACCGCGGCGGACGCCCGCGCATCATGCCGGGGCACCCGCTCGCCCGCGGCTTCCAGCCCGGCGAGGGCGGCGGCTTCCCGGGCTTCCCCGGGTTCCCCGGCTTCCCGGGCATGGGCGGCTTCGGCGGCCCCGGCTTCGGCCCGGGCCGCGGACGCGGCGGACGGGGACGCGCCCGCCGCGGCGACGTCCGCCTCGCGATCCTCTCCCTGCTCGCCGAGGCGCCGTCCAACGGCTACGGGCTCATCACCGGCATCGCCGCGAAGAGCGAGGGCGCCTGGCGCCCCAGCCCCGGCTCCGTGTACCCGACGCTCCAGCAGCTCGTCGACGAGGACCTCATCGTCGCCGACGAGTCCGGCGCGAAGAGCGTCTACTCCCTCACGGACGCGGGCCGTGCCCACGTCGAGGAGAACCGGGCGTCGATCGACGCCGCCTGGGCCGCCACGACCGACAGGTCCGAGGGCGAGGACGCGTTCCAGACGAGCCTCATGAAGCTCATGGGCGTCGTGAAGCCCCTCATGCACGACGCGACCGACGCCCAGCGCCAGGCCGCGGCGGCGAAGCTCGACGAGACGCGGCGCGCGCTGTACGCGATCCTCGCCGACTGATCCCGGTCGCGGCCCGCACCGGCGCCGCGCGGACACGACGACGGCCCCCGCTCCTGCGGGGGCCGTCGTCGTGTCGTCGGGGCGTGTCGTCGGGGGCGGGCGGGTCACGCCGGGCGGGTCAGCGGATCGCGGCGCCCGTGTCCAGGTCGTCGCCGGCCTCGAGGTCGGGGCCGTCCGACTGCGTGATGTCGATGCCCAGCCCGCCGTCCTCCGCGTCGTCGTCGTCGGCGGCCGCCGCGTCGTCCTCGTCGAGCGGCACGACGCGCTCCGCGTCGACGGCCTCCTCGGCGTCGCGGTCGTCGGTGCCGACGAGCTCCTCCACGTCGACGCCCGTGTCGTCCAGGTCGCGGTCGGCGGGGTCGCGCGGGTTCTCGATGTCGCTCACGGTGCTCTCCTCTGCGGGTCGGTGCGGCGCGGTGGCGCCGTCCCTCGACGCTACGCGCTCGGGCTCCGCGCGTCCCGGGAGGGCCGCCGGGCGGGGATCAGGCGACGGTGACGGAGATCCCGTGCCAGCCGGTCGCGCCGTCGGGCGCGGGCGGCGCCTCGTCCGAGGTCTGGGTCGCGCCCGTGGTGTCGGTCGCGCGCACCTCGAGCCGGTGGGATCCGCTCGTCGCGTCCCACGCGTACGACCACTGCCGCCAGGTGTCGGCACCCACGCCCTCGCCCAGCGTCGCCTCGACCCAGTCGCCCTCGTCGACGCGCACCTCCACGCGCGCGATCCCGGTGTGCTGCGCCCACGCCATGCCCGCGACGGCCACCCGGCCCGCGTCCACGCGGACGCCCGCGCGCGGGGTGTCGATGCGCGAGCCGGTCTTGATCGGGCCGCGCTCCGTCCAGCCGCGGGTCGACCAGTAGGCGACGTCCTCGGCGAAGGTCGTCACCTTGAGCTCGGTGACCCACTTCGTCGCGGACACGTAGCCGTAGAGGCCGGGCACCACCATGCGCACGGGGAAGCCGTGCTGCTGCGGCAGCGGCTCGCCGTTCATGCCCACCGCGAGGATCGATGCCCGGTCGGGGTCGGTGAGCGCCTCCAGGGGCGTGCTCGCCGTCCAGCCGTCCTGGCTGGTGGACAGCACCATGTCGGCACCGGCGCGGGGCCGGGCGCGCTCGAGCAGCAGCCGGATGGGGTAGCCGAGCCACAGGGCGTTGCCGATCAGGTCGCCGCCGACCTCGTTCGACACGCACGTGAGCGTGGTCACGTGCTCCTCGAGGGGCAGCGCCAGGAGCTCGGCGAAGGTGATCTCCACCTCCTCCTCCACCATCCCGGTGATGCGGAGGCGCCACGACGCCGCGTCGACGGAGGGCACCTGCAGGGCCGTGTCGATGCGGTAGAAGTCCGAGGCGGGCGTGACGAAGGGCGCGAGGCCGGGGATCCCGAGCTCGGCGGAGGCGGGGATCGCGGCGGCGGGCGTCGCCGCGCGCGGCAGCACGAGGGTGCGGCGGAAGTCGTCCACGCGGGCGGCGGCGGCGTTGAGGCCGCGGGCGACGGATCCGGCGACGACGGAGGCGACGCCGGCCACGACCGTCATCACGAGGAAGGTGCGGCGCTCGACGCGCGCGCCGCCGGTGAGGGGTGC
>NZ_JAVCVL010000295.1:0-2566 GCF_032917815.1 Clavibacter sp. MX14-G9D
CCGGGCGTCCCGTCCCCGCCCGGTCCCGTCGCCGGTGCGGGCGCCGCCTCGGTGCCCTCGGGCGAGCTCGTGGCCTCGGGGGAGGGGGTGGCGGGCGGCGTCGTCGCGCCGGGCGTCGGGGAGGCGGAGGGCGCCGCCACGGTGACGCGCACCTCGGCGGCCAGCGTGCTGATGTTGCCGAGGGGATCCGTGACCGTGGCGGTGATGCCGAGCGGACCGGGCGGCAGCGTGCCCGTCGCGCACGACCAGCGTCCGCCGACGACCTGCGCCTGGCACGCCGCGTCGCCGTAGCCCGCCAGGTACGCGCGCACGGTGGCGCCGTCCTCGTCGGAGGTGCCGGAGATCGTGATCCCGGCGGTGTCGATGCTCGCCCCGGCCGCGGGGGCGGTGATGACGGCCGCGCCGGGTGCCGTGGTGTCGAAGCTTCCGGTGCCGCGTCCGACCGCGGGCGTGCCGACGCTCCACGACGTGGACTGCGTGGCCGTGACGGCGACCCCGGTCCCCGAGGGCGGCGGGGGAGCGAGGAGGCAGGCCCACGTGCTGGATGCCCCGACGGTGGCCCGGCACGCGGCGCCGCCCGAGCGGGCGTCGACGGTGGCGCCCGGGAACCCGGTCCCGCTGACGAGGCCCGTGGTCACGACGGAGAAGCTGTTCACGCCCGGCGCCCGGAGGACGGATGCCGTGGTCGTCGCCTCCTGGCCGTCCGAGGAGACGCGGACGGCGCTCTGGCCGTCGGGCACGCCGGTGGCGGACGCCCGCCAGGTCGTCGCCGTGGGCAGCGCGACGGCGGCGGGGACGCTCGCGATGGTCACCTGCACGTCCGCTCCCGACGGGCGCGTGCCCGAGACCTGCACGGCGCCGTCGGTCGAGAAGGGCGGCGCCTGGACCGTGGGGCCGACCGCGGGCGCGGGCAGGGGCGCGCCCGGGGGACGGGGCGACGGCGAGGGGGTCTGCGTGGCGGCGGACGCCGCGGTGGCGCCGCCGGCGCCCAGGGCGACCAGCAGCGCGAGGACGGAGAGAGCGCGGACGAGGCGCTCGCGGGATCGACGGACACCGCCCGCACCACCCCCCGTGGACGGACGTCCCTCTTCCCTCGTCCTGAACCGCACCGTGCATCCATTCATGCGGGAACCTCCGGGCGTGTCAACCGCCCGCACCGACCGTGACGCAAGTGGTACGGGAACCTGGGCGCCGCGTGCCCGACGCCGGTGGACGGGGTGTGCGCCGACGGTGCGCGCCCTGGTCCCGCGCTCCGTCCGGGCCCCCAGCGCACGTCCTGCGGAGCGGGCGACGGCACCGGCCGCGGCGTCCCCGGCCCCGTGCCCGATACTGGCGGGGTGACCCCTCGCCCCGCCGTCCCCGACCGCCCGACCCCCCTCGAGCTCGCCGGGCTCCTCGCCGGCGGACCGCGCATCGGGGTGAGCACGAGCGACGCCAAGGTCGAGGGCCGCGCACACGAGGGCGGACGCTCCGAGTCCGTGTGGGACGCCTTCGCCCGGCGTCCCGGGGCCGTCGCCGACGGCAGCGATCCCGAGCGCGGCGCCGACCACGTCGCCCGCGTCGCCGAGGACGTCGCCCTCGCGGCCGAGCTCGGCGTCGACCTCCTCTCGTTCTCGATCTCGTGGTCCCGCATCCAGCCGGAGGCGCGCGGCGGACTCCGTCGGGAGGGCATCGCGTTCTACGACGAGCTGGTGGACGCGCTGCTCGCGGCGGGCATCCGCCCCCGGGCCGCCCTCCACGACCACGACCTGCCCGTGGAGCTGCAGGACCGCGGCGGCTGGCTGCACCGCGACACCGCCCTCCGCTTCGGCGACGTCGCGTACCTCGCCGCGGAGGCGCTCGCCGACCGCGTGCCCGACTGGGTGACGCTCCGGACTCCGGACCTCACCACGATGGGCGGCCACGTCACGGGCACCCACGCCCCGGGATCCCGCCTCGGGCTCGACGCGCTCCCCACCGTGCACCACCAGCTCCTCGCGCACGGCCGGGCCGTCGAGGCCGTCCGCGGCTCGCGGTCCACGGCCCGGGTCGGCATCGTCGTCGGCCACCGGGTGGTCGAGGCCGCGTCCGCGGACGACGACGACCGCGCGGCCGCCGTCGTGGCGCGCGCCCTGCACCAGGACCTCTTCGCCGACGCGGTGCTGCTCGGCCGCTACCCGGACCTCGCGGGCCCGCACGCGGAGGCCTTCGAACGGCTCGGCCGGGTCGACCCGGCCGACCTCCGCTCCATCGGCCAGCCCCTCGACCACTACGGCGTCGCGCTGGCCGACCCGATCCGCGTCGCCGCCGTCCCGCGCCTCGTCGCCGGCTCCACCGCGATCCCGTTCGCCGAGCTGCCCTGGACCGACCACCCGGCGACCCTCGACGGCCACGCGGTCGCGCCCGACCTCGTGCCGGTGGTGCTCGCCGACCTCCGCGCCCGCTACGGCGACGCGCTCCCGCCCGTCGTCCTCTCCGGCCTCGACGGCGCGCACCCCGAGCAGGTCGACGACCGCGACGGCTCGCGCCGCGATCCCCGCCGCGCGGACGCCATCGCCGACCACCTCGTGCAGGCGCTCGCCGCCGT
>NZ_JAVCVL010000296.1:0-2562 GCF_032917815.1 Clavibacter sp. MX14-G9D
CACGGCGTGGAACAGGTGCGCCTCGCCGCCCGTGTCCGGGTGGGTCGCGCGCACCAGCCGCCGGTACGCCGCGCGCAGGGCCGTCGTGTCCGCCGCGGGATCCACGCCGAGCACCTCGTACGGGGTGCGGTCGGCGGGGCTGCCCGCGCGGCTCACTCCGCCGGGGAGGCGGGCGCGGTGCCCGTGGCCGCCGCGGCGTCCCCGTCGGCGGCCTCCCACGGCGCCGGGATGCCGTAGTAGCGCTCGAGGAACTCCTGCACGCGCGCCTGGCGCTCGTCGGCCGGCACCTCGGGGAAGGACCCGTCGTTCAGGCAGAAGAAGTCCTGCGACCGGCGCTTGAGGAGGCCGGGCAGGAGGTCGAGGCCCGCACGCGACGTCGTGTCGACGTACAGGACCTTCGCGTTCTCCTGCTGCACCGCGCGCGCCGTCATCTGGGCGTAGTAGTGGTACAGCGAGTTGGTGACGGAGATGTCGGTGCTCGACCGGAAGCGGCTCAGCTGCGTGCGGTGGAAGTCCTCCGCGAACTCCTGCTCGAGCTCCAGGAGGACGCTCTTGCGCAGCGGCGTGGCCGCGTGCTCGAGGTGGCGCGTGATGAGGCGGCCGAACCGGTCCATCAGCAGGCGGCGGTTGACGCGCGCCGAGTTCTCGAAGCCGCTGCGGTCGGAGTCGTTGTCGCCCAGGCCGATGCGCGTGGACGCCTCGATGAACTTCGTGATGCCGCCCGGGGAGAAGAACATGCCGGGCTGCACGGGACGGCCGAAGAACATGTCGTCGTTGGAGTACAGGAAGTGCTCGCTGAGGCCGGGGATGTGCTGCAGCTGCGACTCGACGGCCTGCGAGTTGTGCGTGGGCAGGGCGTCGGGGTCCGTGAAGAACTCCTCGCTGCGCACGAACGTGACGGCGGGGTGGTCGGCCAGCCACGCGGGCTTCGGGGAGTCGGTGACGATGAAGATGCGGCGCACCCAGGGCGCGAAGAGGTACACGGAGCGCAGCGCGTACTTGAGCTCGTCGATCTGGCGGAAGCGCGCCTCCGAGTCGTCGCCCTCGCCCACGACGACGTCCTTCATGCGCTCGGCGCGGCGCTTCTGGAACTCGGGGTCGTTGCCGTCGACCCAGGAGAAGACCATGTCGATGTCGAAGGTGATGTCGGACGCCTGCGCGTCGAACATGCCCCGCAGCGTCCGCCACTCGTGCCCGTACATCTCGACCGTGGCGGGCACGACCTCGGCGGCGGGGAGGATCTCGCGCGTGAGCGAGTTCTCGACGGGCCACACGATGTTCTCGCCCTCGAAGCGGAAGAACTGCAGCTCGACGGCGGTGGAGGCGCCGTACGCGAGGAGGCCGTCGGGCTCGATCCGGGGTCGGTAGAGGCGGAAGATGCCGGCGTCGGGGTTGTCGGTGAGGCGGCCGTCGGCGACGAGCAGCGGCGGACGGCGGCGGCCGTCGACGGTCTTCGCGTACAGGGGCTCGTCGACGCAGGCGGCCACGAGGGCGCGCACGACCGTGTCGCGGTTCTGCACGTCGATGGCGATGACCGGCCGCTCGTCGTTGCCGCGGATGAGCCAGAAGTCGATGCCGGTCGCGAGCAGCGCGTCCCGGATGAAGAGGAGGTCGGTCACGAGCGCCTGGTGCGGTGTGAGCGTGCGGTTGACGAGCGTGGCGAGGCCCTTGCGGACGAGGACGTCGGGGCGGTGGTGCGTGGTGGGCCACGTGGCGGGGGCGGGGGCGACGGCGTCGTCCTGGCGGGAGAACTCCTCCTCGCTGGTGGCCGGGTCGACGGTGGGCTCGAGGGCCACGTTGAACTGCCGTGCGCTGCCCGCCATGGACCATCCCCTTGCTGCGTCTCGTGTGCCGTCTGCGTGCGCCCGACCCGACGGGTGGCGACGGATCATCCTATCCGGCGCGGGGTCGAGCCCCCGGCCGGGGGCGGCGGTCAGCCCTCGACGTCGGCGGCGGGGAGGGCGTCGACCTCCCACACGACGGGGGCCTCGAGGAACGGGTGGGTCGCGGGATCCGGCGGCGTGAGGATCGTCCGCGGCACGTCGTGCCAGCGCAGCTCCGCGAGCTCCTGGCCGCCGGGGACCGCGTAGACGACGCACTCGATGCGCTCGTCCGCGGCACGGCCCTCCTCGAGGGCGAGGTCGGGCACCTCGTAGGGGCACTCCCCGCCGGAGGTGATGCCGCCGAGGCTCCGCTGGATGATGTCGACCTCGGTGCCGTCGGCGAGGAAGGGACGCAGCACCGGTCCGCTCTGCGGGCCGCCCTCGCCCTGGAGCCAGCGGGTCTGCACGAACGCGAAGTACGGGGTGCTTCCGGCGAACCGGTCGCCGTCCTCGTAGCCGGACCAGTACGTGGGCTGCCCCTCGGCGATGCCCAGCAGCGCCGCCGCGACCACGTCGCCCGCGCCGCCGTCGGCCGCGACGCTCGGGAGGGCCACCACCTCGCCCGCGGGGACGCGCTGGCCGGGGACGGCCTCCGACGGTCCCGCGGCCATCTCGACGGCGTCGAACGGGGGCGGGGGCGGACCGGCCGGGCCCTCGACGCACCCGGCGAGGAGGAGGG
>NZ_JAVCVL010000297.1:0-2558 GCF_032917815.1 Clavibacter sp. MX14-G9D
CCGCTCGCGCCCGGCACGGCCGCGCCCTGCATGACCGGGGCCCCCGTGCCGCCCGGCGCCGACGCGGTCGTGCCCGTCGAGGCCGCGACGCCGGACCGCTTCGTCGACGAGGCCGCGGTCGACGCGACGGTCTCCTTCACCGCTCCCGTCACCGCGGGCGCGTACGTCCGTGAGCGCGGCAGCGACCTGGCCGCGGGCCGCCCGCTGGTCGCCCGGGGGACGCGCCTCCTCCCCGCGCACTGGGGCGTCCTCGCGTCGGCGGGCGTGGTCCGGGTCGCCGTGCGCCGCCGACCCGTCGTCCTCCTGCTCTCCACCGGCCTCGAGCTGCGCGGCCCCGGCGAGGAGCTCGCGCCCGGCCAGGTGCACGACGCCAACTCCGTCGCGCTGGCCGCGGCGCTGCAGGCCGCCGGCGCGGAGGTCTGCGCGCTGCGGGTCGCGTCCGACGAGCCCGACCGCGTCCGCGACGCGCTCGACGCGGCCGCCGACGGCGTCGACCTCCTCGTCACCACGGGCGGCGTGAGCGCGGGCGCCTACGAGGTGGTGCGCGACGTGCTCGAGGGCGGCGGCGTGGAGTTCCGGTCCGTCGCCGTGCAGCCGGGCGGGCCGCAGGGGCTCGGGACCGCGGACGTCGGCGGCGCCCGCATCCCGGTGGTGGCCTTCCCCGGCAACCCCGTGAGCGCGCTCGTCTCGTTCGAGCTCTTCCTCCGCCCCGCGCTGCGCGCCCTCGCCGGGCACCCGCGTCCCGAGCGCGCGGCGCAGGAGCTGCCGCTCGCCGAGGCCCTCGACTCGCCCGCCGGCAAGCACCAGGTGCGGCGCGGCCGGGTCGACGCCGACGGCCGGGCGGTCCCGGTCGGCGGCCCCGGATCCCACCTGCTGCACGCGTACGCGACCGCCACCCACCTCGTCCACATCCCCGAGGACGTCGACCGGCTCGAGGCCGGCGACCCCGTCACCGTCTGGAGCATCGATGACTGACCCCGGAGCAGGCGCGGACGTCGCGCCCGACCTCACCCACCTGCGGCCGGACGGGTCCGCGCACATGGTCGACGTGACCGGCAAGGCCACCACGAAGCGCCGCGCCGTCGCGCAGGCCGTGCTCGTGACGCGGCCCGAGGTCGTCCGGGCCGTGATCTCCGGCGACCTGCCCAAGGGCGAGGCCGTCGGGACGGCGCGCATCGCCGGGATCATGGCGGCGAAGCGGACCTCGTCCCTCATCCCGCTCTGCCACCCGCTGCCGATCGGGCGCATCGAGATCGACATCGCGGGCGCGGACGACCGGCTCACGGTCGTGGCGTCGGTGAGCACGACGGGCGTCACGGGCGTCGAGATGGAGGCCCTGACCGCGGCCTCGGTCGCCGCGCTCACCCTCTACGACATGGTGAAGGCCGTCGACGCCCGGGCCGTGATCACCGAGGTCCTGGTGCGCGAGAAGCAGGGCGGCAAGTCCGGGGACTGGGTGCGCGCATGAGCGGGGCGGATCCGCGCGGCCGGGCCGTCGTCATCGTCGCCTCCACCCGCGCCGCCGCGGGCGAGTACGAGGACCGCACGGGACCCGTCATCGCGGCGTGGCTGGCCGAGCGCGGCTTCGCGGTCGACGGACCGGTCGTCCGGGCCGACGGACCCGGCGTGGAGGCGGCGCTCGCCGAGGCCGTAGCCGGCGGCGCGCGGGTGGTCCTCACCACGGGCGGCACGGGCGTCACGCCCACCGACCGCACGCCCGAGGCGACCGCCCCGCTGCTGGACCTCGAGATCCCCGGGATCGTGGAGGAGGTCCGCCGCGTCGGCGTGGCCCACACGCCCACCGCCGTGCTCACGCGCGGGCACGCGGGCGTCGCCGGCGGCTCGTTCGTCATGAACCTGCCGGGCTCGCCGGGCGGCGTGCGCGACGGGCTGGCCGTCCTCGACGGCGTGCTCGACCACGTCCTCGAGCAGATCCGCGGCTCCGTCCACCCCGCGACGGATGCCGCCGCCGACCGGGGGGAGCGCGCGTGACCGCCGACCGGGTGCTGTTCGCGCGCATCGCGGGCGGCGCGATCCGCGTCGAGGACTGCGCCGACGCCGTGCGCGCCGACGACGCCGGCGCCGTCGTGACCTTCGAGGGCGTCGTGCGCGACCACGACGACGGCCGGGGCGTGCTCTGGCTCGACTACTCCGCGCATCCCGCCGCGCGCCAGGCGATCCGGCAGGTCGCCCTCGACGTCTCCGCCCGCTACCCGGACGTGCGCATCGCCGTGGAGCACCGCATCGGCCGGCTCGGCATCGGCGACGTCGCGCTCACCTGCGCCGTCTCCTCCGCGCACCGCGCCGACGCGTTCGCCGCCTGCGGCCTGCTCGTCGACGAGGTCAAGCAGCGCGTCCCCATCTGGAAGCAGCAGGCGTTCGACGACGGCTCGAGCGAGTGGGTGGCCTCGCTCGGCTGACGACCGCCCGCGTGGCTCAGCCGCCGGGCGCGCCCTCGTGCCGCTCCGGCGGGTGCTCCGTCGGCGCCGCAGCGGGGAGCGCCTCAGCGGAGGGCGCCTCAGCGGGGAGCGCCGCAGCGGCAGCGGCGCGCCGGTCCT
>NZ_JAVCVL010000298.1:0-2465 GCF_032917815.1 Clavibacter sp. MX14-G9D
GGGTTCGCCCCGCCCGCGGCGCCCGGCTTCCCCGCCGCCTTGCGCGCGGTCTTCTGCGCCGCGGTGGGCTTCCGGCGGTCGCGCTCGTCGTCGTCGCGGGAGGACCGGGAGCTCGCCGCCGTGCGCCCGCGGACGATGCCCACGAGCTCCTCGATGTCGGGGGAGGCGTCGCCCTCGCGCCAGGCGACGGCGATCCGCGTCTCCGGCAGGTCGTGGACCGGCACCGCGACGACGTCCTTCCGCGCGTGCAGCCGGCCGAGCGCGTGCGGCACGACCGCGAACCCGACGCCCGCGGCGACCAGCTCGACGGCCGCGGCGGTGTCCTCGGGCAGCGGGACGGGATCCGCGCCCGCCGTGCGCCCCGGCCATCCGGGCACGGTCTCGGCGGGCTGCAGCAGGAGGTCCTCGGCCAGGTCCGTGAGGGCGACGGCGTCGGCCCGCGCGTGCGCGTGGTCCTTCGGCAGGAGCGCGACCTGCACCTCGCCGTAGAGCGGGACGATCGTGAGGCCGCGCCCGTCGACCGGGAGGCGGAGGAAGGCGACGTCGACGGATCCGTCCACGAGCGCCGGTGCCGCGTCCGGCTCCGCGAGCGGCACGACGCGCAGCGGGACGTCCGCGACGCGCTCGTCCCAGGCGCGGGTCCACTTCGCGACGGTGACCCCGGGCACGATGGCGACCACGAGCCCCCGCGGCGGCGCGGCGGCCTCCTCGGCGAGGCGCGCGTCGTCGGCGGCGATCGCGGCGCGGGCCGTGACGAGCCGCTCCTCGCCCGCGGGGCTGAGGCGCGTGGGCCCGTCGTCGCGCACGAACAGCTCGACGCCCCACAGCGCCTCGAGGTCGAGGATCGACCGGCTCACGGCGGGGCGCGACACGTTCAGGGCCTTCGCGGCGCGGGCGAAGTGCAGCTCGTCGGCCACGGCGGCGAAGTGCCGGAGGGCGGTCGGGTCGGCGTCCACGGGAGTCCCCTCGATGGCCCGCACGGTGGGTGGCGCGCAAGCGGCGGCGGGTCGATCCAGGCTAGTGCAGGCCGCGCGAGCCCCGACGGTACCCTGGGTGCATGACGAGCGACGGATCCAGCCAGACGATGAAGGCCGCGACCGCGGCGAAGAAGCTGGGCGTGCACCTCCCGGCCACCCCGGTCGAGTTCCAGGAGTCGACCCCGTCGCGCGCCGACCTCGCCGAGATGAACGAGAACCCGCCCGAGTGGCTGGCCACGCTGCTGCGCGACGGCCCGCACCCGCGCCCGGTCATCGCCGGCAAGCTCGGCGTCTCCATCGCCGGCCTCGCCCGCGGCGGCGTGACGGAGGCGCTCACCACCGCGCAGATCAAGGCGCTCCTCGAGGCGCCGCCGCAGTGGCTCGTGCAGGAGCGGGCCACGCAGGCCGAGGTCCGCGAGGAGCAGATCCGCGTGAAGAACCGCGACGCCGGCCGGGCCGCCATGGCCGCCGAGCGCGACGCGCGCGGCTAGGGGCCCAGCCCCCCTCGCGTTGGCCGCGCTCGCCGCGCCGACCGCGTGCATCAGCGCGCGAGCGCCTCGATGCGGCGGAGCACCTCGTCGACGGGCGGCAGCGACTCGCACTCGCGCCGCACGCGCTCCGCGGAGCGCCGCACCGCCTCGGACGCGAGCAGCCGGGACGCCTCCCGGCCGATGTCGGCGGGCGTCGCCGTCACCGCGTCCAGCAGCGCCCCGCACCCGAGCTCGGCGACGCGGCGTCCGTTCGGGAGCTGGTCGGCGCCCAGGGGGAGCACCAGCACGGGCACGGCGCGGGCGAGCGCGCCCATCACGGATCCGGAGCCCCCGTGCGTGATGGCCAGGTCGACGAGCTCCAGGACCCCGTCCTGCGGCACGTGGCGCTCGACGCGGACGCGCTCCGAGGCGACGGCCACCGCCGCCGGGTCGAGACCCGGCCCCGTGGTGACCAGCACGCGGCACGGCAGGGCGGTCAGCCCCGCGAGGATGCGCGGGAGCAGGTCGCCGGACGCCGTCGCGAACGCCGTGCCGAGCGTCACGTAGACGCGGCGCTCCTCGCTGCCCGCGGCCAGCCAGGCGAGGGCGGGGTGGTCGCGTCCCGGCTCGGGCGGTTCCGGCCGCATCCGCACCACGGGCCCGTCGCCGTCCCCCGTCGCGCGGAGGGACGGCGGGAACGGCACGACCGCGAGGTCGCCGCGGATGCGCCGGAGCCCCGACCCCGGGGGCAGGCCCGAGTCGGCGCGGAGGCGGCCCAGCGGCTCGCGGATGGACCCGATCCACTCGTCCGAGGCCGTCGCGAGGACGTCGACGACGACGACCGGGACGCCCGCGCGCTCGGCGGCGACCATCGCGCCGAAGTCCTGGCCGTCGCACACGAGCGCGTCGACCCGGTCCTGCCGCAGCAGCTCCGCGACGTGGTCGCGCGCGACCTCGGCCGGCTCGCCGAGGAAGATCGCGGCGACCCGGTGGAGCACCTTCGCGGGATCCACCGGGT
>NZ_JAVCVL010000299.1:0-2509 GCF_032917815.1 Clavibacter sp. MX14-G9D
GGGCCCGGCCCTCGCGCGCCGCGGGGGAGCCGGCCCAGCGCTGGCCCGCCGGCACGCGCCCGAAGACGGCGGACCCGGGGGCGATCTCCGCGCCCTTGCCGATGCGGGTGCCGGGCAGGAGCGTCGACCGCGTGCCGACGGTCGATCCCGCGCCGATGCGGATCGCGCCGACGCGCACGGTGTCGCCGTCGATCCAGTACCCCGACAGGTCGACCTCGGGCTCGACGGAGGCGCCGCGGCCGATGCGGAGCATGCCCGTGACGGGCGGCAGCGTGTGCAGGTCGACGTCGTCGGCGATGCGCGCGCCGAGCGCCCGCGCGTAGTAGGTGATCCACGGCGCGCCCGCGAGCCCGACCGCGCCGATCTGCTGCGCGACCTGCTCCGCCAGCCAGATCCGCAGGTGCCAGCGGCCGCCGCGCGGGTGGTCGCCGGGCGAGAGGCCGCGGAGGAGGAGGCGGGCGGCGGCCGCGGCGATCGCCATGCGGCCGAACGGCGTCGCGAACACGAGGAGCCCGGGCGCGAGCAGCCACCACGGGACCTCGGGCAGCGCGTCGAAGCCGCCCAGCGGGCGCAGCAGGGCGGAGCCCGTGAGCAGGAGCGCGAGCCAGCGGAGGCTCTGGAGCGCGAGGAGCGGCACGCCGAGGAGGGTCTGGATCCACTGCGCGCGTCGCGGCGTCGGCCGCACGTCCACGCGCGGCCGGGTGCGCTCGGCCCGCGGCGCGCGTCCGGCGATGGCCGCGTGCATCGCGCCGAGGCGGGGGTGGGCGTAGACGTCGGCGACGGTGAACTCGGGGTCGAGGGTGCGGATCCGCGCCACGAGGAGCGCCGCCGAGAGCGATCCGCCGCCCAGGTCGAAGAAGTCCGCGTCGGCGCTCGCCACGGGCGTGCCCAGCGCCGCGGACCACATCTCCGCGAGCGGCCGCAGCTCGGCGTCGAGGCCGGCGCCCTCGTCGCCCGTCGCCCCGGGCAGCGGCCAGGGGAGGGCGGCGCGGTCGACCTTGCCGGACGTGCGCGTGGGGAGCGCGTCGACGACGCCGAGGAGCGGCACGAGCGCGGCCGGGAGTGCGGCGCGGAGGCGTCGCACGGCGTCCTCGCGGGAGAAGGCCGCCGCGTCGCGCGGCACGACGTAGCCGACGAGCACCGGGTTGCCCGCGCCCGTGGTGCGCACGGCGACCGCGGCGCCCTGCACGTCGTCGAGCGCCTGCAGCGCCGCCTCGATCTCGCCCAGCTCGATGCGGCGGCCGCCGACCTTCACCTGGTCGTCGGCGCGCCCCTGGAAGACGAGGCCCGCCTCCTCGAAGCGCACCAGGTCGCCCGAGCGGTAGGCGCGGTCCCAGCCGAGCGCGGGGAAGGGGGCGTACTTCTCCGCGTCCTTCGCGGGATCCAGGTACCGCGCGAGCCCGACGCCGCCGATGATCAGCTCGCCCACCCCGCCCTCGGGCACGCGGGCGCCGTCCGCGTCGACGACGGCGAGCGTCCAGCCGTCGAGCGGCAGGCCGATGCGCACGGGACCCGCCCCACCGAGCGGCGCGGCGCACGCGACGACGGTGGCCTCGGTCGGGCCGTAGGTGTTCCAGACCTCGCGCCCGTCGGTGGCGAGGCGCTCGGCGAGCTCCGGCGGGCAGGCCTCGCCGCCGAAGATGAGCAGGCGCACGTTCTCGAGCGACTCCGCGGGCCACAGCGCGGCGAGGGTCGGCACGGTGGACACGACGGTGACGCCGTGCGTGATGAGCCACGGCCCGAGGTCCATGCCGCTCCGCACGAGGCTCCGGGGGGCCGGCACCAGGCACGCGCCGTGGCGCCACGCGAGCCACATCTCCTCGCAGCTGGCGTCGAACGCGACCGAGAGGCCGGCGAGCACGCGGTCGCCCGGGCCGATCGGCTCGTCCTGCAGGAACAGGCGCGCCTCGGCGTCGACGAACGCGGCGGCCGAGCGGTGGGTGACGGCGACGCCCTTGGGGGTGCCGGTGGACCCGGAGGTGAAGATGATCCACGCGTCGTCCTCCGGGGCGGGCGGCGCGACGAGCGGCAGCGCGGACGTGGAGGCGTGCGCGGCGGCGGTCGGCAGCACGCGGAGGGCCGCGGCGGGCCGGGCGGCGTCCGCCGCATCCGGGACGCGGGGCGTGAACTCGCCCGTGCCCGTCACGACGCCCGCGACGCGCGCCTCGCCGAACACGAGACGGGCGCGCTCCTCGGGGTCGTCGGCGTCCACGGGCACGTAGGCGGCGCCCGCCGCGAGCACGCCGAGCACGGTGACGTAGAGGTCGCGGGATCCGGACGGCATGCGGATCCCGACCCGGTCGCCCGTGGTCACGCCCGCCGCCCGCAGCGAGGCGGCGACCTGCACGACGCGCGCCATGAGCTCGCGGTAGCTGAGGGCGCCGTCGCCGTCCTCGATGGCGGACGCGTCGGGGTGCGCGGCGACCGTGGCGCGGAGGACGTCGACGAGCGTGCGCGCGGGCGTCACCGCGTCGGCCCGGTCGAGCGCCCGCTGCACGGCGCCGACCTG
>NZ_JAVCVL010000003.1:0-55721 GCF_032917815.1 Clavibacter sp. MX14-G9D
ACCGCCCGGTCGCCGGCGACACCGCGGTCGCCGTCCGGCACGATCTCGACGTGGCCGACGGGCGGTCCCGCGACGGCTGCACCCGCGTCGCGCACCGGCGGCCGCCTCTCGGCGACCTCCGCCGGGACCACGGCGACGGCCACGGCCGTCCACGCACGCGCGGCGGGGTTCCCGGGCCGCATGGCGTCCTCGTCGGTGAACGGCCACGGCGCGTCCTCACCGGCGAACAGGCGGAAGGCCGTCTCGTCGGGCAGCCAGGAGCGCAGGGCCGGCGCGTCGAGCACGGGGTCGAACGGTCGGAGCCGCAGGACGGCGGCGGTGCGAGGATCCACGTCGGCCAATGTATTCCAAACGTAACAAGATCGAAAAGAGAAGGCCCTACTGTAACTTTTGAGACGAGCGCAGCGGAGCGCGGGCGGATCCTCCCCGGAGGTCGGCCGCGATCGGCTCGCCCTCGGATCCGACCCGCGTGCGCCGGCCAGGCGACGCCCGAGACAGTGAGGCCCACCATGATCAGACCCGTCCGAGTCGCGGCCATCGCGCTCGCGACCACCGCGACGCTCGCCCTCGCCGCATGCGGCGGCGGCGGCGGCAGCTCGTCGAGCGACGGCGGCACCGCGACCGGAGGCGACCTCGTCATCGCCCGGTCCGCCGACATCATCGCGATGGACAAGACCACCACCTTCGACAACAATTCCATCCGCGTGATGCAGCAGATCATGGAGCCGCTCTTCATGGTCAGCCAGGACGGGTCGAAGGTCGACCCGTGGCTCGCCACGGGCTACGAGATCTCCGACGACCAGCTCACGTACACGATCGCGCTCCGCGACGACGTGACCTTCTCGACGGGGGAGGAGATGACCGCCGCGGACGTCAAGTTCTCCATCGACGAGGACACGAAGACGGGCGCGAGCGGCTGGGGCTTCGTCAACGCGGCCATCGACACCGTCGAGGCCACCGACGACACGACCCTCACCGTGAAGCTCAAGTACCCGTGGGCGCCGCTCATCGCCGACCTGTCGATCTTCAGCAACGGCATCGTGCCGATCGACTACGGCGGCAAGACGGTCGAGGAGTTCTACGAGGCGCCCGTCGGCACGGGACCCTTCGTCTGGGACTCCTGGACCAAGGGCCAGTCGGTGAAGCTCACCAAGAACGCCGACTACTGGCAGGACGGCAAGCCGACGCTCGACAGCGTGACGTGGACGGTCGTGCCGGACGCGAACACGCGGAAGCTGCAGCTCCAGGGCGGCCAGATCGACATCAACGACACCCCCGACTGGTCGAGCTTCGAGTCGCTCGGGTCCACCGAGGGCGTGGAGGCCGTGACCTTCCCGTCGACGCAGATCGACTACCTCGCCTTCAACCAGCAGCGGAAGCCGTTCGACGACGTGCACGTCCGCCGCGCCATCGCGTACGCGATCGACCGCGACTCGCTCGTCGACGCGGTGCTGTTCGGCAACGGCGAGACGGCCGACTCCCTCCTGTCGCCCGGCACCCCGTACTACGACGGCGACACGGGGGCCCCGGAGCTCGACATGGCGAAGGCGAAGGCCGAGCTCGCGCAGTCGACGATGCCGGACGGCTTCTCCACGGAGCTCCTCATCCGCTCGGGCGACCCGAACCAGACGTCGGTGGCGCAGATCCTGCAGTCCGAGCTCGCCGAGCTCGGCATCACGGTCGAGATCACGCAGCTCGACCCGACCGCCAACAAGCAGGCGCGCCTCGACTCCGACTTCGACATGACGCTGTCGGCCTGGACCATGGACATCCCGGACCCCGACCAGTGGACCTCGTTCGCGGTGGATCCCGAGGGCGGCTCGCACTCGGCGTTCACGTACTACGACGACCCCGAGGTCGTGGCGATCAACAAGCAGGCCCAGCTGGAGACCGACGACGCGAAGCGCGCCGAGCTGTACGCGCAGCTGCAGGAGAAGACGGGGGAGTCCGCCTTCCTCGCCTACCTCTACTACTCGCCGTACGCCTACGCGATCAGCGACCGGATCGACGGCTTCGAGGTGACGCCGCTCGGCAACTACCACCTCGAGGACGTCACGAAGTCGTCCTGACGCTCGTAACAGCGACGTAACACGAAAGCACTACTGTAACGATCAGTACACCGGTGGGGCCGCCGGGCACACGACGCCCGGCGGCCCCGCCGCCACCCGCACCACCCGCCGTCCACCGCATCACGCCTCGAGGAGGAGCAATGCTGCACCGCCTGCGCTTCATCCCCGGCCGGCTCCTCCAAGCCGTCCCGGTCGCCTTCGGGGTGACGCTCATCGTCTTCTTCATGGCGCACCTGCTCCCCGGGAACCCGGCCCTCGCGATCCTGGGGGAGCGCGCGACCGACGCGAGCGTCGCCGCCCTCACCGAGCAGCTCGGCCTCGACCGCCCCATCTGGGAGCAGTACGGCATCTTCCTCGCGCAGCTCGTGCGCGGGGACCTCGGCACGAGCCTCACCTACCAGCTGCCCGTCACGGAGCTCGTCTTCCAGGCGATCCCCGTCACCATGTCGCTCCTCGGCTACGCGCTCGTGCTGTCGCTCGCCATCAGCATCCCGCTCGCCGCCCTCGCCGCCAGCCGTCCCGGATCCTCCCGCGACCTCGGCGTCCGCCTCTTCACGCTCGTCGGGCAGGGCATGCCGCAGTTCTGGGTCGGGATCATGCTGATCCTGCTGCTCGCCGTCGGCCTCGGCGCGTTCCCCGTCGGCGGCTACGGCCGCGACGCCGCGGAGCACGTGCGCTTCCTGTTCCTGCCCGCCCTGACGCTCGCCATCGCGATGAGCCCCACCGTGATCCGGAGCCTCCGCGCCTCGATGATCGACGTGCTCGAGTCGGAGCACGTCGGCACCGCGCGGTCCAAGGGGTCGGCGGGCGTGCACCTGTTCCGCGACCACGTGCTCCGGAACGCCGCCATCCCCACCGTCTCCATCATCGGCGTCAACCTCGGCTACCTCGTGGGCGGCTCGCTCGTCATCGAGAAGGTGTTCGCGCTGCCGGGCCTCGGCTCGCTCATGGTCAACGCGATCTTCAGCCGCGACTTCCCCACCATCCAGGCGGTGACGCTCTTCGTCGCCCTCTTCGTCGTGATCGTCGGCATCCTCACGGACGTCGTCTACACGATGCTCGATCCCCGGGTCACGCTCGGCGGGAAGGACGCGGCATGAGCACGGGCATCACCACCCCGACCGCGGTGCTCGCGGGATTCCAGGCCAGGCGACGCAGCCGGCGCGGCTCCCGGGCGCTGCAGCCCTGGTACCGCAACGGCCCGCTCGTGGCCGGCGGCATCATCACGGGCGCCCTCGTGCTCGTCGCGATCCTCGCCCCCGTCATCGCCCCGTACGACCCGATCGTGCAGGACCTCCCGAACGCGCTGCAGTCCCCGAGCGCCGAGCACTGGCTCGGCACCGACAAGTACGGCCGCGACGTGCTGTCCCGCCTCATCTGGGGCGCGCGCGTCGACCTCCGGGTCGGCTTCCTCGCCGTGCTCCTGCCCTTCGTGTTCGGCACGATCGTCGGCGCCGTCTCCGGCTACTTCGGCGGGCTCCTCGACACCGTCGTCATGCGCATCGTCGACGTGTTCTTCGCCTTCCCGTTCTACGTCATGGTCATCGTCCTGGTGTTCGTCTTCGGCGCCGGCGAGCAGAGCATCTACCTCGCCATCGCGGCGGTCTCGTGGGTCTCCTACGCCAAGATCGTGCGCGGCGAGGTGCTCGTGGCGAAGAAGCAGGACTACGTCGTCGCCGCCCGCCTCGGCGGCATGTCGCACGGCCGCGTGCTCGTCAGGCACATCGGCCCGAACGTGCTGAGCCAGGCGATCATCTACGGGATGAGCGACATCGTCATGGACATCATGGCGATCGTCACCCTCGGCTACCTCGGCCTCGGCATCGCGCCGCCCACCGCCGAGTGGGGCTCGATGATCGTCGACGGCCAGGAGTTCATCACCACCCAGTGGCAGCAGGCCACCATCCCCGGCCTCGTGGTGGTGGTGACGAGCCTCGGCCTGTCCCTCCTCGGCGACGGCCTGTCCGACATGCTCAGCCCGGAGAGAAGGAAGTGACCGTGCAGGACGCGACCCCCGCCCCCGCCGTGCTCCTCAGCGTGGAGCACCTCACGCTCGGCATCCGCCGCCGCGGCGGCCCGCCGACCGCCATCGTGGACGACCTGTCGTTCCAGGTCCTCGAGGGCGAGCGCTTCGGCATCGTCGGGGAGTCCGGATCGGGCAAGTCCCTCACCCTCCGCGCGATCGCGGGGCTCCTGCCGAAGGGCGTCGAGGTGCTCTCCGGCCGCATCCTGTTCGACGGCGTCGACCTCGTGCCGATGCCCGCCGCGAAGCGCCGCCTGCTCATGGGCCCCGGCATCGCGATGATCTTCCAGGAGCCGATGACGGCGCTGAACCCCGTCATGCGCGTCGGCGAGCAGATCGCGGAGGGGCCGCGCCGCCACCTCGGCCTGTCGCGGAAGGCGGCCCTCGAGCTCGCCGTGGAGATGATGGCCCGCACCGGCATCCCGGATCCCGCCCGGCGTGCCCGCGCCTACCCGCACGAGCTCTCCGGCGGCCTCCGCCAGCGGGTGATGATCGCGATGGCGCTCTCCTGCCGACCGCGCCTGCTGCTCTGCGACGAGCCCACGACCGCCCTCGACGTCACCGTGCAGCACCAGGTGCTCCGGCTCCTCGAGCGGCTGTGCGTCGAGACCGGCGCGGCCCTCGCGTTCGTCACGCACGACCTCGCCGTCGTCAACCAGACCTGCACCGACATGGCGGTGATGTACGCGGGCCACGTGGTCGAGGCGGGCCGCGTCCAGGACGTCTTCCGTGACCCGCGCCACCCGTACACGAAGGGGCTGCTGGACTCCGCGCCCGACTTCGACCAGCCGGACCGGGAGCTCGTGGCCATCCCCGGCTTCCCGCCGAACGTCGCGAACCGGCCCTCCGGGTGCCCGTTCGCACCGCGCTGCGCGTTCGCGGTCGACGCCTGCACCGTTGCGATGCCGCCCTTCGAGGTGGTGGCACTCGACCACCGGGCGGCCTGCATCGAGTCGTCGCGCGTGTTCCTGGGGGTGCCGGCGTGAGCGCCGTCGTCGCGGGGTCCGGAGCGGGGCAGGCGGTCGACGCCGCCGCACCGCCGGTCCTCCGCGTCGCCGACATCACCAAGACCTACCGCGTGGGCGGATCCGTGCTGTCGCAGATCACCCGCCGCAGCGAGGCGGGATCCCACCTCACGGCGCTCGACGGCGTGGAGCTGCACCTCGGGAAGGGCGAGATCCTCGCGCTCGTGGGGGAGTCGGGATCCGGCAAGTCCACGCTCGCGAAGATCCTGGTGGGGAGCACCGCGCCCACCTCGGGCGACGTCGAGTACCACGGCGCGCCGATGCCCGCCCGGCGGGACCGCGAGGCCAGCCGGCGCATCCAGATGGTGTTCCAGGACCCGTACTCGTCGCTCAACCCGCGCATGAGCGTGGGGGCGATGCTCGCGGAGCTCCTGACGCTGCACCGCATCGTGCCCCGCCGGGAGGTGCGGGCCGAGAGCGTGCGGCTGCTCAACCTGGTGGGGCTCGAGGAGGAAGCGCTGGACGCGTACCCGAGCCAGTTCTCGGGGGGCCAGCGGCAGCGCATCGCGATCGCGCGCGCCCTCGCGGTCCGGCCGGACATCCTCATCGCGGACGAGCCCGTCTCGGCCCTCGACGTCTCCGTGCAGGCGACGATCCTCGAGCTCTTCGCCCGGCTCCAGCGGGAGCTCGGGCTGAGCATCCTGTTCGTGGCGCACAACCTCGCGGTCGTGCAGCACCTCAGCCAGCGCGTGGCCGTGATGTACCTCGGCCGCATCGTCGAGGTCGCCGACACCGCGGAGCTCTTCCGGGATCCGCGCCACCCGTACACGCGGGCGCTCATCGACTCGATCCCGCGCATGTCGGCCGGCAGCGTCAACGCCGAGGCCGTGCTGGAGGGCGAGCCGCCGAGCCCCTTCGCCGTGCCGAGCGGATGCCGGTTCCACCCGCGCTGCCCGTACGCGGTCGCGGCGTGCCGCACCACCGACCCGGCCCTCGAGGCCGTCACGCCCGGGCACGCGAGCGCGTGCATCCGGGCCCGAGAGCTCGACGCCCCCACGGGCGCCGACGGACAGGAACAGGGGAACGCATGAGGATCTGGATGTCGCTCGACATGGAGGGCGTCGCCGGCGTCGTCGACTGGGAGCAGTGCCGGCCGGACAGCGGCGCCGCCTACGCGCTCGGCTGCGAGCTCCTGCAGGCGGAGGTGAACGCGGCCATCGAGGGCGCGATCGCGGGCGGGGCGACGGAGATCGTCCTCAACGACTCGCACAGCCGCATGGCCAACCTCGACCCGCGCCGCATCGCGGGCGGCGCCCGGTACCTCTCGGGCCGCCACAAGCCGGGCTACATGATGCAGGGCCTCGACGACTCGTTCGACGCGATCTTCCTCGTCGGGTACCACGGCTCCATCTCGGGCCCGCCGTCGACCATGTCGCACACGTACAACCCGGAGGTGTTCTCGGGGGCCCGCGTCAACGGCACCGAGGTGGGCGAGAGCGGGATCAACGCCCTCGTCGCCGACCACTACGGGGTCCCCATCGCGTTCGTCTCCGGCGACGCCGTGACCTGGACGGAGACGGAGCCGTTCGCTCCCGACGCCGTCCACGTGCAGACCAAGGAGTCGGCGTCGCGGTTCAGCGCGCTGAACCTGCACCCCGACGAGTCCTGCCGCCTCATCCGCCTCGGCGCCGAGGAGGCTGTCCGGACCGTGGCCGAGCGCGGCATGCGCCTGCCGGGGATCGCGCGGCCCGCCGTGCTCGAGCTCGACGTCCAGACGGCCGACATGGCCGACGTCGCGTCTTGGGTCCGCGGCGCCGAGAAGTCGACCGAGCGCGGCGTCCGCATCGAGGGCGACGACCTGCTCCAGGTCTTCCGCTCCTTCGTCGCCGTCAACTACATCACCCGGCAGGCCGGGGGCCGCTGATGGGCCTCGCGGAGGAGTCCGCGCAGGCGCCGCGCGCCACGCGCTCGTGGAGCGTCCCGCCCGGACCCGACGGCACGGCGCTCGCGCTGCACGGCGGCGCGGGCGGACGGATCCTCGAGCTGTCCCGGGAGGAGGCCGCCGCCTTCGAGGCGGGCCTCACCCGAGCGCACGACGCCGGTTCCGCGGTGCTGGCGCGCGGCGGATCCGCCCTCGACGCGGTGTGCGCGGCCGTCGAGCGGCTCGAGGACGACCCGCTGTTCAACGCCGGCCGCGGAGCCGCCCTCACCGCCGACGGCGAGGCGGAGCTCGACGCGGCCGTGATGACGGGCGCCGGCCTCGCCGGAGCCGTCGCGGTGTCCCGCCACGCCCGGAATCCCGTGCGGGCGGCCCGCGCGGTCCTCGAGGAGACCGACCACGTCCTCCTCGTGGCGCCGTCGGCCGAGCTCGTCGCCGGCTGGGGCCTCGCCACGGCAGAGCCCGCGTACTTCGTCACCGAGGCGCGCCTACGGCAGCTCGCCCGCGTCCGGGCCGACCTCCTCCAGGGCGCCCGGCACGGCACCGTCGGCGCGGTCGCCCGCGACCGCACGGGTGCGCTGGCGGCGGCGACCAGCACCGGCGGCATGGTGAACCAGCGCATCGGCCGCGTCGGCGACACCCCGGTCATCGGCGCGGGCACGTACGCGCGCGACGGCGTGGCCGCGGTCTCCTGCACGGGGGAGGGCGAGTCGTTCCTCCGCGGCGTGGTGTCGCACGACATCGCGTCGCGCGTCCGCTACCTCGGGTCGACCCTCGAGGAGGCCGTGCTCGCGACCGTCGAGGCCGAGCTGACGGCGCGTCACGCCAGCGGCGGCCTCGTCGCGGTGGGCGGCGACGGCACGCTCGTCATCGCCCACAACTCGCCGACGCTGTTCGCGGCGTTCCCGCGGGACGGACGGCTCGTCGTGCTGACATAGGAGCGCACGATCCCGCCCACCCCCGACGGAAAGACGGAACATGCCCCTCAAGGAAGAGATCTTCGCCCGCATGGACGAGCTCACGCCCGCCGAGCGGAAGGTCGCCCGCACCCTGCTGGCGAGCTACCCGAGCGCCGGGCTCGGCAGCGCCGCCACCCTCGCCAAGGCCGCGGGCACCAGCACCCCCACGGTGCTGCGCCTCGTCACGCGCCTCGGCATCGGCAGCTACCCCGACTTCCAGCAGCGCCTCCGCGACGAGATCACGCACCACATGAACAGCCCGGTGACCCGCACCACGCGGAGCCGGCCGAGCGCGGACGACGGCGAGCTGTTCTCCCGGTCCACGGCGAGCCGGATCCAGCTCGTCGAGGGCCTCCGCGACACGGTGCCGCCGAGCGAGCTGGAGCGCGCCGTGCAGCTGCTCGCCGGGAAGCCCAAGCACGTCGTGGTGTCCGGCGGCTACTTCAGCCGCTTCCTGGCGATGCTCCTCGCGACCCAGCTCGACCAGGTCGTGCCGGGGATCGAGTTCGTGGGGGAGCCGCTCGGGCACGACATCGGCCGGTACCTGCGTCTCGGGCGCGGCTCGGTGGCCATCATCATCGACCTCCGGCGGTACGAGCTCGCGGCGAAGGAGGCCGCGGAGCTCGCGCGCCGGCAGGGCGCCTCGACCATCATCATCACCGACCAGTGGCTGAGCCCCGCCGCGGAGGGCGCCGACGTCGTCCTCCCCGTGAAGGTCGACGGGATCCCGTTCGACTCCATGGCGGCGCTGCTCGTGCTGCTCGAGGCGCTCGTCGAGCAGGTGCTGCAGGCGACCGGCGAGTCCGGGCTCGAGCGCATGCGCCAGTGGGAGGAGTCCGTGCACATCCTCCGCGCCTACCGCGCGGGCGACGTCGAGCCGCCCGCCGACGGCGACGCCCCGTGATCCACTCCCGACGACAGGAACCCGCGTGACCGACACCGCCGCCTCCACCGACACCGCCGCCCCCACCCGCTCCGCCTCCGCGGCGCTCCCGTTCGCCGGCCGCACCGCGGTCGTGACGGGCACCGCGCAGGGCATCGGCCGTGCCGTCGCGGAGGCCCTGCGCGACACCGGCGCCCGCGTCCACGGCGTCGACCGCGACACGGTCGACCTCAGCGTCACCGCCGAGGTGGAGGCGTTCTTCGCCGCCGTCGGCGACGTCGACGTCCTCGTGAACGTCGCCGGGGGAGTCGTCGGCCAGACGCACACCCCCATCGACGAGCTGACGGACGCCGCGTGGGACGACGTCGTGCGCGCGAACCTCACGACCACGATGGCCTGCACGCGCGCCGCGGCCCGGTCGATGAAGGCGCGCGGCACCGGCCGCATCGTCGTCATCTCCTCCGGGGCGGGACGCAGCGTCAGCCTCACGGGGATCCAGGCCTACGCGTCCGCCAAGGCCGCGCAGATCGGCTTCACCCGGCAGATGGCGCACGAGCTCGGGCCCCACGGCATCACGGTGAACGGCATCGCGCCCGGCTTCGTGCTGTCCAACCCCACCACCGTCGCGCAGTGGGAGTCCTACGGCCCCGACGGCCAGCGGGCGCTCCTCGAGCGCATCCCCGTCCGCCGCACGGGCACGCCCGAGGACATCGCGCGCGGCGTGGTGTTCCTCGCCCATCCGGACGCCGGGTGGATCAGCGGCCAGACCCTGTCCATCGACGGCGGCCACTCGCTGTTCTGATCCGCCGCCCGTGCCCGTCACGATCCGCGCCCGAACCGACCCACGCCCAGGAGCACCATGACCGACCCCGTCCCCGCCGACTCCACCGCCGCGATCCCGACGGCCGCCGCCGCCCGCCTCGCCGCGCTCGGCGAGCGCTACTTCCACGTGCAGCACTCGTACGACCCCTACAACGCGACCCTCCTCGGCATCGACGAGTTCGACCACCTGGCCGGCGACCCGGGCGCGGCCGCCAGCGCCGACGCCGCATCCGCCCTCGCCGAGGTCGCCCGGGAGGCCGGGGAGCTCGACGACGCCGAGCTCGACGACGCCCAGCGCACCGACCGCGACGTCCTGGCCGTCCTCGCCCGCGGCGCGTCCGACGACGCGCGCCACTCGCTCTGGGCGGCCAACGCCTCCGCGAAGGGCTACGTGAGCCGGCAGGGCCTCGTCTTCCAGGCGGTGCCGGCCATGACCATCGGGGACGCGCCGGCCGCGGACCGCTACCTCTCCCGCCTCGACGGCATCGCCGGCGTCCTCGACGCGCTGGGGGACCGGTACGCCGAGGAGACGGCCGCGGGGCGGCCGTCGACGCGGATGGGCCTCGAGCACGCGGTCCAGCAGCTCGAGGGGTACCTCGCCCTCCCGCTCGACGAGGACGCCCTCCTCGGCCCCACCCGTGCGGGCACCGCCGCCGCGGTCGCCGCCGGGGACCGCGCCCGCCGCACGGTCGAGGCGTCCATCCGCCCCGCCATGGCCCGCCTCGCCGCGCGCCTCTCCGACGAGCTGATTCCGGGCGCCCGCCCCGACGACCGCGTCGGCATCCAGCACACCGCCGGCGGAGCGGAGGGCTACCTCGACGCCGTCCGCCGCCACACCACCACGGACCTCGACCCCGAGGAGATCCACCGCATCGGCCTCCAGGTGCTCGAGGACATGGTCCCGCGCTGGGCGGAGATCGGCGGGAGGGCGCTCGGCGAGCGGGAGCTGCCCCGCATCGCCGCCCGGATGCGCGACGACCCGGCCCTCCGCTTCGAGACCAGCCAGCAGATCATCGACGTGGCCCAGGGCGCCCTCGACCGCGCGCAGGCGGCGCGCCCGCTCCTGTTCCCGGCCTACGACATCGGCGACTGCGTGCTCGAGGTGATCAACCCCATCGAGGCCGAGCACTCCGCCCTGGCCTACTACCGGCCGCCCGCCGTGGACGGCAGCCGCCCCGGTGCGCACTGCCTCCTCGCGACGGACCCGGAGACCCGGTACCGCTACGAGTACGAGTGCCTCGCGTTCCACGAGTCCGTGCCGGGGCACCACCTGCAGCTCGCCACCGCCCAGACGCTCGACATCCCGCGCTACCGCCGGCACCTCGACGTGGAGGCCTGCAGCTTCAACGAGGGCTGGGGCCTCTACTCCGAGCAGCTCGCCGACGAGATGGACCTCTACATTGACGACGTCTCGCGCCTCGGGATGCTGTCCTTCCTCGCCCTCCGCGCGTGCCGGCTCGTCGTCGACACGGGGATCCACCACCTGGGCTGGACGCGCCAGCAGGGCGTCGACTTCATGTGGGCGCACACCGCCACGACGCGCGCCCACGTGCAGAGCGAGGTCGACCGCTACATCTCCTGGCCGGGTCAGGCGCTCGCCTACATGATCGGCCGCCGCGAGATCCTGCGCCTCCGCGAGGAGTCGCGCCGGGCGCTCGGCGACCGCTTCACGCTGCCGGGGTTCCACGGGGTCGTGCTCGGCGACGGCGCCGTGCCGCTCTCCGTGCTGGAGCGCACCGTCACCCGCTGGCGCGACGCCGTCCCCGCCTGACATCCGACACCCGACCACCCACGCGACGAGAAGGACACATGGACATCACGATCAACGGCTGCCGCCTCAACGTGGAGGTGATGGGCCCGGAGGACGCGCCCGTCATCATCGCCCACCACGGCGGCGGCGGCATCGGCTCCCTCGCGGAGCCCCGCTCGACCTTCGGCCCGCTCGCCGACCGCTTCCGCGTCATCGTCTACGACGCCCGCGGCTGCGGCCGCAGCGAGGGCATCGAGCCCTACTCGCACGCGCAGTGGGCCGCCGACCTCGACGGGATCCGGCAGTGGGCCGGCGTCGACCGCGTCATCGTCGCGGGCGGCTCCTACGGCGGGTTCATCGCGCTCGAGTACGCGATCGCGTACCCGGAGCACGTGAGCGGGATCATTCTCCGCGACACGTCGCCGGACGGATCGAACCTGGAGCTGGCGTTCGAGAACGCGCGGAACCAGGACCGGATCGAGATCGACTGGGAGTCGTTCGACCGCTACTGGTCGGGTCGCATCACCTCCGACGAGGACCTCAAGGCGCGCTGGGCGGAGATCATCCCGCTCTACGACTTCGACTACGACCCCGTCCGGTCGGCGGAGCGCGTGGAGGCCGGCATCTACCGGCACGAGGCGCACAACTGGTGCTTCCAGCACAACTGGGGCGCGTACGACGTGAAGGACCGGCTCCCGGGGATCGCCGTGCCGACGCTCGTGACGGTGGGGCGCCGGGACTGGGTCACGCCCGTCAGCTCCTCGGAGACGATCGCGTCGCTCATCCCGGGCGCCGAGCTCGTCGTGTTCGAGCGCTCCGGCCACTCGCCGCAGACCGAGGAGCCGGAGCTGTTCCAGCAGACGCTCCGCGGGTTCCTCGAGCGCGTCCACCCGAGCGCCGAGGTCGCCTGATGGACGTCGTCGTCATCGGCGCCGGCGCCATCGGCGGGACCCTGGGCGCGCACATGGCCCGGGCCGGCCACCGCGTCCTCCTCTGCGACCAGGACGCCGAGCACGTCGCCGCCATCCGCGAGCACGGGCTCCGCATCGAGGGACCGGTCGAGGAGTTCACCGTCCGCGTCGACGCGGTGACGCCCGACGGCCTGCCCGACCGCATCGACCACGCCATCGTCGCCGTCAAGAGCCTCCACACGGCGTCCGCGGCCGAGCTCCTCCGCGACCGGCTCGCGCCCGACGGCTGGGTGCTCACCGTGCAGAACGGCCTCACCGCCGACGTGCTCGTCGACGTCCTCGGCCCGGAGCGCGTCGTGTCGAGCTTCGTCAACGTCGGCGCCGACCTCCTCGGTCCCGGCCGGATCCTGCAGGGCAACGTCGCCGCGTTCCACGTCGGCGAGCTGGCGGGCGGGGAGATCACGCCCCGGGTCCGCGAGATGGTGGACGCCCTGCCCTACGCCCGGGCGACCGGGAACGTGCTCGGCTACCTGTGGGGCAAGGAGGTCTACGGCGCGATGCTCTGGGCGGGCGCCGTCTCCGACCTGCCCATCGCCGACACGCTCGACCGCCCCGCCTACCGACCGCTCATGGTCGCCCTCGCCCGCGAGGTCCTCGCCCAGGCGCCCGTGCAGGTCGAGGGGTTCGACGGCTTCGAGCCGGACGACCTGGAGGGGTCGCTCGACCGGCTGGCCGCCTTCAACCGCCGGAGCGCCAAGACGCACAGCGGCATCTACCGCGACCTCATGGTGCGCCGGCGGAAGACCGAGGTCGACCAGGTGCACCGCGACATCCAGGGGCCGGTGTTCGACCTGATCGTCGAGATGATCCACGACATCGAGGAGGGCCGCCGCACGTGCGAGGTCCGGAACCTCGACGAGCTGGCCGCGCGCGTCGCCGCCCTCCCGCCGGGAGGGTCCGCGCCGGTACGCTGACCATCCGAGGAGAGACGAGGACGTCATGCAGGCCATCACCCCGTTCATCTGGCTCGACGGGCGCGTGCGGGAGGCCGCGACGCTCTACGCCGAGGTGCTGCCGGACTCCCGCGTCGTCGACCTGCCCGCGGGCGACGGTCCGGCGGGCTCCGCCACGGTGGAGGTCGGCGGACTGCGGATCCT
Source organism: Clavibacter sp. MX14-G9D (assembly GCF_032917815.1). Classification (NCBI taxonomy): domain Bacteria; kingdom Bacillati; phylum Actinomycetota; class Actinomycetes; order Micrococcales; family Microbacteriaceae; genus Clavibacter; species Clavibacter sp. MX14-G9D. The sequence goes on from NZ_JAVCVL010000003.1 coordinate 13,479, forward strand.
CCTGTTCGACGGCGGACCGATGTTCCCGCAGACCCCGGCGTTCTCGCTCTCGGTGCCCGTCGAGACGCAGGAGGAGCTCGACCGCATCTGGGACGCGCTCATCGCCGACGGCGGCGCCCCGAGCCGCTGCGGCTGGCTCACCGACCCGTTCGGCGTCTCCTGGCAGATCGTCCCGACGATCCTGCCCGCCCTCCTCGGCGACCCCGACCCGGACCGCGCCGCCCGCGCGCAGCAGGCGATGCTCGCCATGGGCCGCCTCGACATCGCGGAGCTCGTCCGGGCGGCCGACGGGCGCTGATGTGGTAGATCCGGTCCAGTGAGGCAGCGATTGGTGATGACGATTCAGCACTGGTAGCGCTGAGTTCGCCTCATCGGCGGCTATCGGGCCCGAACGACCATGGCCCGAAGGGGCATCGACATGCCGGCCAGACGAGGCACAATGTGGTCATGGGGGAGTTAAAGGATTCTGCGGTCGGTAGCGATGCCCTCGCTGTCGGCCTCAGCGGAGTGCGCGTCGACGTGGTAGCCGTGTGGCCGCACTTGGACGCCTGCATCGCGAGTCGGGACATACAGCACTGCGTGCAAGCACTGCAGCGGTCTGGTGCCGAGGTCCGTCTCGTCACGAACGTGGCCTCGACGCGCGAATGGGGTCCACGATTTAGTGAACACGGTGATTCCGCCGTCCCCGACGTGTGCTACGCCCACCTGCCCGAGGCGAGGAATGCTGACGCAAGTACATTCGATCTCGCGAGCTCGCTCGCGGTGAGCATGATGGCGGCGATTCGTGCGAGGAGCGCTGATGTTATGGTGATTCTCGCACCAGGCCGGTTGACTCTGGCAGCCTCGCTACTTGCGTCGAGGGGGAGGCCTCTGGGTGTCCTCACGCTGTCGTCACTGCACATGCACGACGGTCGGCCGACGCGTGCCGGTCGGCAGCGGAGCCTCACGGCGATGCTCAGAAGGGTCGCTCTTGTCGGAGTGCCAACCGCGAGGGACGGCGATCTCCTTCTCGCCCGTGGCGTGGACGAACGCAGTGTGCAGGTCCTCTCTCGTCAGCGCAATGACGCTCCCGTAGACCCCGACTCTCACGGAGATGCCTGCGGCGCACCCACGCTCCACATGGCGTGGTGCCCCATCTGCACTAGCGCGTCCGCGAGGGAATCCCTGCGGACGGCGACTCAGCTTGCGTCGAAAAGAGACCTCGGAATGTCGTTCCGTCGTGTGTCACATGCTCAGTCAAATGATCAGCCCCAGCCTGGGGTCGGCGCCAGCGAGCGCGTACCTCTCTGGCTGACAATGAGGCAAGGGACGTGCGCGCAAACAAGCCTCGGGTTCCGAGGTTCACCTCAGCCTCTCTCCGCCTCAACGCATCTCACCCTCGTAACAGACGGCGGTCGGCTCGGTCGCGGGCACAGCGGCGCCGAAGAACTACTGCGAGTGATTCTCGAATCGGACGAGTATGCGGAGAGCACTGACGAGCAGCAGCGTGTCGGCCCGTCGAGCGTGACCACTGTCTCGGCGCTGCCAACTGCTAATCAAATCTCACGCTTCGTACGAGCGGTCATCGCAGTCCACGGTTGAGCGCGCTAACTCGATGGTGTCCAGCAGCCTGAGGCTGGCCAGCGAAGGACCTTTATCCGGCTGACGCTCTGGCCTGCTCCTGCTGAGCAGCCGCGATCACGGCGAAGAGCAGAGGCCACAGTATGAGGGGTACTCCTGGGTTATTCAGGTGGCTGTGGAGGCTGGAGATCATCAGCAGCCCGCCGAATAAAGTTGCGATCGGTGCCATCGCTGATTTCGGGAACGCGGAACGGCTCTTGAACAGTGCAGTCGCCACGGCTACCAGGAGAATGACCTGGAGAATCAATCCGGCGACGCCCACCGTCACAAGAGTTCGCATCCACTCAGATTCCGGCGAGACCCAGACGAGTGAGGCAGGCGACTCAAACCACCCCTTGGCCTTTGCAGCGTAGACGTCGCTTCCCCAACCCGTGACCGGGCGCTGCAGGATCGCCGGCAACGTTTCCGTCATCCAGATATTCAAACGATATCCGACAGTTTGCGGCAGCCACGCGTATTCCTGTACGGCGTAGACGCTCTGACCGGACTGGTTTGCGACACGCTCGGCGATCTTCTGCCCAAAGACCAGCCACCCACCGGTTGCGACGCCTACACCGACGATGACGAGGCTGGGCCGGACGCGCATCCGCAATACAGTGACCACCACGACGGCGACGGCCACGGCGATGGTGGCGAAGGTGAGGGTGGTCACCTGGCCCGCCAACGAAGCCCCGAGGACGAGGATCGGCCTGAGCTTGACCGTGTGGGAATGGTCAGCCAACAAGAGCTCAATGCATGCGGCCGCGGAGATACAGGCGAGGTATCCGCCGAGTGCCGTCCAGTGACCGATCGTGCTGGTGCCGCGTATGTCCCAACCGGCCAGCAGCCGACTCTCCAACCCTCCCGATTCTGTGAAGCGGGTCAGGAACTCGTTGACACCCGGGATCCGAAGGAGCTGGGCTACTGCGATGACGGAAACCGGCACGCTTGCCAGGGTGAGGCCGCTCATGAACTCACGGAGGCTGTCCACACCGGTGATGACCATGCGGGCCGGCCATGTAGCCAAGTACGCCAGCAGAACCGTCAATCCCACCCCGAGGAACGGCGAGTGATTCAACTGAATCGCGTTTAGCATCTCGAACGTGATCAGGAGCCCATAGAAGGACATGAACGCGAGATCGGCTCCGGTGACTCTGAGAGTACGGAGCGGGACCTTGTGACGCGAGTCGGCCGCTGCAACTAGGGCGAGGATGACGAGTGCGATGCTCACTCCCTGGAAGGAACCGAAGACCGGCAGCCTTACCCCGACCAAGGCGGCCGCGGAGCCAAGCAGCAAACCGACCAACATGATGCGGCGGTCTGCTCGTCTTGGCAGCGCCAATGCCCGTGTGGCTGTGCGCACGTGTGTGGAAGTCACATCGAGGCCTTCCTTTGGCGAGCGCCCTACATGTCGGTCGAGGTCAGCGATCGTGCGCAGCGGATGGATGCAGGGCAGTCTCCTGGATGTCTAGCGGGAGCGCCAGCAACGGGAGTGACGCGAAACACCAGCTCCGGTTGACATAGTATCGCTCCTGTTGCGACTCCACGCAGGACACGTGCGAGGCAATCGACCGGAGTGGGGGCCCCGTGCCGAAGATCGACGTCGTCCATTGGAACCCACGACGGCCGCTCGGCCGAGCCGGTTGGGCGCGGCGCCTACCCGGTTGGGGTCGGATCGGCAACTTCGGCGACCTTCTGGGGCCCGTCATCGTGAAGAAGATGCTCGCCAGACTCGGCATCGATACCAGCTCCGCGACGACGGCGACCCGCCTGGTGACCGTCGGCTCGATCCTCCGCCTTGCACGCACAGGGGACACGATCTGGGGTACGGGCGCGAACGGTAAGTCGCTTAGCGAGACTTTCGACTTCACCGACCTCGACGTTCGAGCGGTGCGGGGGCCGCTCACGCAGGACTTCCTTCGTCGACGAGGAGTGGCAGTGCCGGACGTCTTCGGCGATCCCGGCCTACTGGTCGGGCACCTGTGGTCGCGGGACCAGCTCCGAGGCGGCATGGCCAGAAGACCTCTCACTGTCATCCCCAACTTGAACGACCTGAAGGCCGGTTGGAGCACCGGTCCGAACGACGTGGATCCGCGACGGCCCCTCAACGAGGTACTGGCTACCATCGCGGCGAGCGACCTTGTTGTGGGCTCGTCCCTGCACGCGGTTGTGGTAGCGGAGTCGTTGGGCATTCCAGCGCGCCTCGTCGTCTCCGGCGCTGAGCCCCGATTCAAGTACGAGGACTACTACCGAGGATCAGGACGCCCGTCGTTCCATGCGGCGGAAAGTGTCCGCGAGGCGATTGACCGGGGAGGGGAGTCCCCTCTCGAATGGGATCCGGCGCCCTTGATGTCCGCGTTCCCGGCCGACCTGTGGTGTCAGGAGATCATCTCTTGACGATGGCCGGCGACGCGGCTCGCGGTGCTGCGACGACGGTAGGAGGGCAGTGGATCCGCTTCCTCATCCAACTGCTGACGCTCGCGATCCTGGCGCGCATCCTGAACGCAACGGACTTCGGGATCCTGTCGATGGTCATGGCCATCGCCGGAATAGCCAGCCTGCTCGGCGACTTCGGGCTCTCCATGGCCTCGATCCAAGCTCGGGAGCTCTCCGCCGCCCAGCGCTCGAACTTGTTTTGGATCAACGCGGTACTAGGCGCTCTCCTTAGTGTTAGCGTCTTCAGTCTCGCCGTGCCCATTTCCTTGTTTTATGGACGCCCAGAGCTCATACCAGTATGTCAGGCGCTCTCCGTGGTATTCCTCCTCAACGCTCTGGCGGCGCAGTTCAAAGCAGAGGTCACGCGTTCCCTCCGCTTTCGCTGGCTTGCCGCGACTGACGTGCTAGGGCAGGCCGTCGCGTCCGCCGCGGCGATCGCCCTGGCGCTCATTGGATGGTCCTACTACGCGCTAGTGGCTCAACAGCTCGTGCTCGCCGCCGTCACCCTGATGTCCGTCATCATCGGAGCCCAATGGTTGCCCGGACTTCCGAGCCGCGGTTCCGGGATGCGTGCGCTGATAGGGTTTGGCGCCAACACGATGGGTGTGCAGCTGGTCAACTACGTGAGCGGCAATGCTGATAGTGTCCTCATCGGCCGGGTGTGGGGAGCAGGGGCGCTCGGAGTATACGACCGCGCATATCAGATATTCCGCATGCCCCTGCAACAAATCGCTGCGCCCATGACACGCGTCGTATTCCCGCTCCTGTCCCGCGCGCAGGACAGCCCCAGATTCGACCACTATGTGCAGCGTGCGCAACTCATCCTCGCCTACGGGATGGGGGGCGTCTTCTTCTTCGCAGCGAGTACGGCGGACCCCCTCATCGACCTGCTCCTGGGACCCGGCTGGGACGAGTCCAAAATCATTTTCCGCATCCTTGCGCTGGGGGGTGTCTTCCAAGCCCTCGGCTTCGTGTACTACTGGGTATTTCTCGCTCGCGCACTTACGGGTATGCAATTGAGGTACAGCATCATCACACGGACGGCCATGGTGGTCTTCATGGCCGTCGGAGTCGTATTCGGGCCAGTCGGTGTTGCAGTCGGCAGTACAACCGGTCTCGTCGTCAATTGGGTCGTGCTCAGCATCTTCGCCGCCCCTAGAGCGGGCATCGACATACACGCGTTGCTGCGCCAAGCGGCCCGGCCCGTAGCGCTCGGAACCGGGGTGCTCGCGGTGTCGCTGCCCACATCCGCTATGACGTCAGGCTTAGGAGCGCTCGGTCAGCTCTTGGTCGTCGGGGCAGTCGGCTTGGCGTTCGTGAGCCTGGCATTGGCGGCTGTGCCCGCGATACGTCGTGATTGCCACACGCTCTGGCGCACGGTTCTCTCAATCCGTCGCCGGTAGCCGCAGAGCGCAGCTGATGGGATTCAGGGATTGAGGAAGACAGCTCGAACCTAAGCCCGCAGCGAAGACGACAGGCGATCCAAAGCCACGCGCGCACGACTGAGATCGGCAATCATCAGCTCACGCGCCGACAGGAGCCCCTCAGCCCAATTCATGAGCGCCGGCGCGTCTTGGCTCGAGCGTCGAGCGACGGGGACCGCAGTGACCGCCGCGAACGTGCGTATCACCTTTTCGGGATCTGAAGTGGTCAAACCGATGGGCACCGCACCTTCAGTCAGACCCAGGATGAGTGCGTGGATGCGATCGCTCACAACGGCCACGCTTCGCGCGTACACAGCCCGAATGCGTTGCTCCTGATGGGCATGCGACTCGCCTTCCCATGTCAGCACGTCGCCCCCGAGCGCCGCCGCGAGCTCTGCGCATCGCTGAGCGTCTGCGGTCATCTGATTCACGACGACCACTTTGACCCGGTGGCGCTCCGCGAGCTCCCGTACGACCGCGATCCACACAGCATCCGGCGCAGGACGGTCGCCTCGCATCGTGACCGCGAGGATATCTCGGCCAGCCGCCGGAACCATGTCGGAAGTGGACCCAAGAGCGAAAGCCCAATCTGGCGCCACTGAACCGAGACCTACGGCTCGACAACTCTCAGGGTCGCGCCATGTCACTCGGCTGACGGTTCTGAGCAGCTGACGAAGAGCACGTGTCCGTGCGCCGGCTGCACCCGCTCGGACGGCGATACCGAGCGCCAGAGCGGTGCCTCCTCGGGCTCGAAACACTGCGACCAGAGCTCCCTGCCAGACGGCGTTGACCAGGAAACGGCGATCGAGCACGTATTCTCCGGCGTTTAACGCGAAGACGCCCCCATGAGTCGTACGCGCCAACGCGCGTCGGAGCCACGCGGTCTTGCTGGCATAAGTGACGTCCTCGGCCCTCAGGCCCAGTCCGGATATGTAGGACGCGTCGGTGCCGACGTAGACGTGCAATGCACCTCGACCTCTGAGGGCATTGAGGTAGGCGCGCCGAAGAACGGAGTCCCCGAGATTGTCCCGTTGACCGCTCGGGTTGACAAATATCTGATCGTCATCTTGCACGGGTGCCATCCTTTAATCTTTTGCCGCGTTTCTTGCCTAGTACGGCTCGAAAGGCTTCGGCATATGCCGCTGCCACGGCTTCCCAGTCGCGGTCGTCCAGTCTCGGCTTGGTCACCAACGCTCCACTGGTCGCTTCCAACGCCCCAATAAGATGCCGGGCTTCGAGCGGAGGATCGAACATGAGCAACCACTCCTCGCCGACCTCACGGGCGAGGATCTCATTCGTCGCCGTGCGTGGGACGAGGACGGGCCTTTCCAAGGACAGCGCGACGAGCACGACTCCGCTGTTGTGCATCTCTGTATAAGGAAGGACTACCAATTGCGACGCCGTGATCTCGTGCACCATCTGCGCATCAGATACGAAGTCGAAGTGGAATCCGACTCGCCGATCCTCTGCAGCCGCCTGCCTCAGCTCCTCCGCCATCTGGCTCGAGGCCTTTCCGACGATGCGGAGCTCAGCCGAGGGATCCTGCAATGAAGAGAATGTGCGAATCAGTTCGAGGTTGTTCTTGTATGGCTCGACTCTCCCGAACGCGATCATGCGATGTGTCCTCGCGCGTGCCCGGTCGGCAGTCAGCACTCCCTTGTAATGGCCATGGCGAATGATCTTACGGGGCGCTTCTTCGGTAACAGGAGTCGCCTCGGACAAGGTGACGAACAGCGCGGTGCACCGATCGACGCGTCGTAGGAGAGCCCGCTCCACGGCCCCGCCGGTCTCATGTGGCACGACGTTGTGCATCGTACGGACGACGGGCGTCTTCGTCGCCCAGAGGCGGAGGAGCAAGGCAACCGTCAATGCCGTCCGCACCATACGCACAGGACCACTACGGCCTCGGATTAGGAACTCGGGCCAGTGGATGTGGAACACGTCATACGGGCCGAGCAACGCTCGGGCCCAGGAGAAGTACGTGAAGCGCACATCTGCCGGCGCAAAGCTCACAACTTGATCGACGAACTTCGTCGTGCCATCTGGTGCGCCGACGGATTCCAGCACCGTGATTCGACGATCGCTTGACCGCGACGCACGCCGAGAACCAGCTGTCGTCATCGACGCGACCTCCCTTCGACGAGCCCGTGGATTCCTACGATGAACGCCGCTGCATGCGGGGGTGTGCGCCACATACGGCGGAAGGCGGCTGCGATGCCGGCACCATCGCGCTTCGCGGCTGCCGCGCGAAGAACGTGCGTGGCGACGAAGTCTGCCTTCGCGCGTGGCGAGAGATTAGCGCCGTGTCGGTCCGCCCAGTCGAGGCTCGCTCGCCAGTCGCTGGAGCGGGAGATGGAGCCGGCCGAGCCTTGTTGAACATGGACCAGAGGCTTGTCGACGAAGACGAACTCAGCGCCACTCGCGTCCAGGCGCGCGATGAGATCCCAGTCCTGATGCTTGGGCAGCGCTGGGTCCCACTTGATGCGTTTGAGCAGATCGGTCTCCGCGAGGAGCGAGCTCGTCTGGATGTAACCCTCACCGTGCTTCAGTCGCGGCCGTAGCACGAGATAGTCGGCGATCGACTCGTTCGGGCGGCGCGTTCTGCGAGGCAACAGACGGACATTGCCATGTTCCTCATGGAAGTACGTACTGGAAAAGCTCACCGCTGATGGTACGTCACGAACCGTGTCCAGCTGATCGCGTAGCTTCGTCGGCTCCCACCAGTCATCATCATCGAGAAATGCGACGTAACGCGACTGCGCATGCTCAAGGCCCACGTTCCGTGCGCTAGCTGCTCCGGTCCGCCCAGCCGTCACGATAAGCGTTTCGCCCTCGAGCATCGCACGGACTGGTACTTCTGCTCCCGGATCATCGAGTACGACGATCGTTGTGACATTCGCTTGGTCTTGACGTCGAACTGAGTCTAGTGCCACCTTGAGGGCGTCACGTCCCGTCGTCGGTATTACGACAGTCACATCTGATTGGCATTTCACTGTCTTGGCGATTTCCTAAACTTGTTGGCGGCAAGGATCAGTGCAAGTTTGAACGGTTCGATGAGATACCTAGCCCAAAGGCGCCCGGGGTTGTGCAGCAACCGCCATACCCACTCCAGCCCAAACCGACCTAGCCATCTCGGGCTAAGGCTCGCTGGAGCTGCAATGTAATCGATTGCACCACCGACCGTCGCATAGTGCGCGGCGGGTAGTTCTGTGAGGTGACGACTGATGAATGATTCCTGCATCGGCATGCCCATACCCACGAGTACAAGATCGGGACGATGAGCACGTATAGCCTCGATCACGAGTCCCTCGTCACGCCCGTTGAGATAGCCGGTGTTGCCAGCTACTTCATCTTTAGGGCGTTTCTGCAGCCAGCGATCGACAGCGATTGCACTTACTTCCTTTGATCCCCCTAGGAGGAAGACACGCAACGGTCGCGGTTTGTCTTCGTTCCAAAGACAGGAAATCCAGTCTGTGGATCCGATTCGGTGATCAGGCGAGACGGGTGCGCGTCTCCCTGCCATGCGCAATACAGGCCATCCATCGATGACGATGACTTCACTCGTGGCATACAGCTGACGAAACCAAGGCAGCTTGTGAAAAAGGTAGACGCTGTGCAGGTTGTGGTTGAGTAAGAGAGTGGCAGATGAGGGCGCCCTGTGAATCCGCGCGACCACATCCCGGGCGGACATCGCTGTGACTGCGACGTCAAGAACGGGAACGTGAATGCGTTGTAGACACGGATTTGCGACGGAAGTCAATGCTTCGACATGAAGCTCAGACCGACGCGCGACTTGCGGATCGTCGACACGCCGGGGCCGCGACCGTAGTTCGTCCGGGCGGTCCATTAGTACGCTCCCTCGCGCGCCAGCACTGCTCGCGCTGTCTTCCACAGGATCACGAGGTCCCCGACGATGGACCAGTTCTCGACGTAATACAGGTCAAGGCGCACGCTGTCCTCCCAAGAGAGGTTAGAGCGACCGCTCACCTGCCACAGCCCAGTGATGCCCGGCTTCACCAGGAAGCGACGGTGCACCTTGGTCTCGTACGCCGCGACCTCGCGGACTAGTGGGGGTCGAGGTCCCACGAGGGACATGCTCCCATTTAGCACATTAATTAGCTGCATGAGTTCATCGAGGCTGTAGCGCCGTAGGAAGCGGCCTATAGGGGTGACTCGTGGGTCATCCTTCATTTTAAAGAGTACGGAATTGCCGGCGTCGCGGGCCTGCTTCTCGAGCTCGAGCAGACGTGCCTCGGCGTCGGTGACCATCGTCCGAAACTTCAGCATCTGGAACGGCCTGCCGTTAATGCCAACTCGTTCTTGCCGGAAGAGCACGGGTCCCGGCGTGCTCAGTCGCACTGTCATCGCGACGACGAGAAGGAGCGGCGACGTCACCAGCAGGATCAACGCGCTGGCGAAGATGTCGAACGCGCGCTTGGCGAAGAGCTTGGAGCCCTCGTACCTCGGCGTCTCGACGTGGATGAGCGGAAGTCCTGCCACGGGCCTGGTGTGGATGCGAGGCCCGCCGATGTCGGTGAGGCTCGGCGCTACGACCAGATGCTGTCGGCCCGGTTCAAGCGACCAGCTTAGCTCCCGTATGCGCTCGGGGGAGAGCTCGTCGTTGCTGGCGATGACGATGGTGTCGGCGTCGACTGCTTTCATGGCGGCCTGCAGGTCGTCGAGCTTGCCGAGGACTGGGACACCGGTGCCCGGGAGCGTCGCCGCGATAACTCCGGACGGGATGCACGCTCCCACGACCAGGTATCCGGCGTAAGGCTGACGCGCGAGCTCTCGCGCGAGGAAGTCGGTCGACGACTCGGAGCCGATGAGGAGCACGCGTGACGAGTACTTGCCCCTAGTGCGTTGCATGTTGAGCCACTGCCGCCACATCCAGCGGCTCAGGACGAGGGTTACGACCCCAAGCGGGAGGGCGATGATGATGTAACCGCGTGCGAATTCGATTCGAAACAAGAATGCGACGATCGCGACGATCCCGAAGAGCCTGACCGTCGCGTCGAGGATGAGCCGATACTCCTGGGGCCCGGTACCGAGGACGCGGTAGCTGCGCGTGCCGTACAGGCCGAGCGCCGCCATCCAGCAGGCGATTATGACGATCGAGAGCGTCGTGTAACTGACCGTGAGGCCCTCGACGTTTCCATCGAACGTAATGTCGGAGGTCTCGAACCCGAACCAGGCGATCTGGACACCGAAGACGACCCATACGAGCACGAGCAGGTCCGTGATGACGAGGCCGAGGGCGTACGTGCGGCGCCATGCGTGGGACCGCTCGTCGTGAGCAGACTCACGCTCCGTGGATTCAAAGTTGCCTTGACGAGCGGTCGTCGCGTCGTCGTGCGTCGTCTGCTGTTCGATCATCGTCCCCCCAAGCCGGTGGTGCGTCCCCCTGAGGCACCGTCGACTCCCGAGGGAGAGACTACAGCGGTTCCTCAGCATTCCCGACGCGAGCACGGGTGAGCGCCCGGAACGGGTGCTGACGGGACGACGCCCTCGGGCGGGGGCGGGCTCAGATGCGGGTCCAGGTGCCGCCGTCCCGTCGCGTGATGCTCGCCCTCGGCACGTGCGCCAGCTCGGACGTGCGGGCGCGGACTGCGGCGGCGATCCGCTCGGCCGCGCTGTCGTCGTCGGCGGTGAAGCGCACCGTCAGCCGGGGCTCGCCGCGGACCACCTGGATGTCGTTCGCCTCGAGCGTCGCGATGCGCGCGGCCTCGGTGGCGGCGGCCGGCAGGACGGCGGCAGGATCGGCTCCGGGTCGGAGCACGCCGACGGTCATGGTGATGCGGTAGGAGGGCACGTCCCATGCTCTCGCACGGGGAAGCGCTCGTTAAATGGAAGACGGCCCCGACCACATGGTCGGAGCCGTCCTCGGAAGCTCAGCGTGCGTCGCTCACCAGTGGTGAGCGGGTGGCGTTAGAGCGGGCGGATGTTCTCAGCCTGGGGACCCTTGGGGCCCTGGGCGACCTCGAACTCCACCTTCTGGTTCTCGTCGAGCGACTTGTAGCCGCCCGTCGCGATCGCGGAGTAGTGAGCGAACACATCCGCGGTTCCGTTGTCGGGAGCGATGAAGCCGAAGCCCTTTTCAGCGTTGAACCACTTGACGGTGCCTGTTGCCATGACGAAATTTCCTTCAAAAGAGATGCATCGATCCCGGGACCCGGGACCGCGGGTCGTCTGCCCCTCGTGAACCTCCCGGCGGACCGGGCGGATCGTGAGGACCTGACGACTTGTGACCAACCCTAGCGGGTGAACCGCACGCGAGGGGGGATGCGCGCAGATTCTCGTGGGCGTTTCCCTGCATGACGTGCCGGGAGGGGTCGCGAACGGCGGCGGCGTGAGCCGGCCCGGGTCTCCGGCGTCGGTCGGTGACGGGATGATGAGGGGATGCACATCCTGGTCGCGCGGACGCCGGACGGCGTGCGCCTGATCGACGTCGACGGGACGGGCGCCGTCACGGGGCAGCGCGACGTCGCCTCCGAGGAGTGGCCCGCGATCGCCGCATCCCGCGAGCGGGAGCGGCCCTCCCCGCGCTGGGTGTGGGACGACACGGCCGCCTGGTCCCGCACGCTCCTCCCGGCGGGGGTGCGCGTCGCGCGCTGCCACGACCTCCGTCTCTGCCACGCGATCCTCCGGCTGTCCACCCTGACCGCCGACAGCGCCCTCGCCCGCCAGCCGGTCGGCGCGTGGGACCGTGCCGCACCGGTCGAGCGGGAGCGATCCGCCGCCGCCACCCTGTTCGACGACCTCGACGCCCCGGAGGGCGGGTCGCCCGACGACCTCGTCGCCGAGCTGCGCCTCCAGCTGGAGGCCGTCGCGGGCAGCGCGGAGCCCGGCCGGCTGCGTCTCCTCCTCGCGGCGGAGTCCGCCGGGGCCCTCGTCGCCGCCGAGATGTCGGCCGACGGGCTGCCGTGGGACACCGCCGTCCACGACGCGCTGCTCGTCGACCTGCTCGGCGGACGACCGGCGCACGGCGGCGCGCCGCCCGCCATCCTGCGGCTTGCCGCCCGCATCCGCGAGCTCCTCGACGCGCCGGACCTCAACGTCGACAGCCCGCCCGACATGCTGCGGGCGCTCCGACGCGCGGGCATCGATGCCACGAGCACCCGCCAGTGGGAGCTGCAGGAGATCGACCACCCGGTCATCGCCCCGCTGCTCGAGCACAAGAAGCTGTCCCGCCTCCTCGCGGCCAACGGCTGGACCTGGATGGAGACGTGGATCCGCGACGGCCGCTTCCACCCGGAGTACGTGCCCGGCGGCGTCGTCACCGGGCGCTGGGCTGCCAGCGGCGGCGGCGCGCTGCAGCTCCCGCGCCAGATCCGGTCCGCGGTGCGCGCCGATCCCGGCTGGCGGCTGGTGGTCGCCGACGCGGCGCAGCTCGAGCCGCGCATCCTGGCGGCGCTGGCGGAGGACCGGGCCATGGCCGACGCGGGCCGCGGCACGGACCTGTACCAGGGCCTCGTCGACACGGGCGTCGTCGACACGCGCGCCCACGCCAAGGTCGCGATGCTCGGGGCCATGTACGGCGCGACCTCGGGGGAGAGCGGACGCCTGATGCCGCGGCTCGTCCGCGCGTACCCCCGGGCGACAGGCTACGTCGAGGGCGCCGCACGGGCGGGCGAGAGCGGCGGGGTCGTGAGCACGCGTCTCGGAAGGTCCTCGCCGCCCCCGTCCGATGCGTGGCGGGACGTGCAGCAGGTGGGCCGGGCGGGGGAGGCGTCCGCGGCCGACGCCGCCCGTGCGCGCACCTCCGCCCGCGACCAGGGGCGCTTCACCCGCAACTTCGTGGTGCAGGGGAGCGCCGCCGAGTGGGCGCTCTGCTGGCTGGCGGGCCTGCGGCGGCGCCTGGCCGCGATGGAGCGGCCGCACTCGCGACCCCACCTCGTGTTCTTCCTCCACGACGAGGTGATGGTGCACGCGCCGGACGACCGGGTGGACGAGGTGTGCGCCGCCGTCACGGACGCCGCCGCCGAGGCCGGCCGACTGCTGTTCGGCGGTGCCCCCGTCGACTTCCCCGTCACGATCGCGGTGGTCGACGACTACGCCCAGGCGAAGTGAGGCAGCGGGCCCGCGCACGGCGACGCCCGGCCCCGCAGGGGACCGGGCGTCGCCGACGGCGGGAGCCGGGGATCAGCCGCCGGAGCCGACGTCGCCCTCGTGGTCCTCGCCCTCGCTGGTGTTGCTGCCGGAGCCGTCGGGGGTCGTCTCGTCGGATCCGCTCTCCTCGGTGACGGAGGAGGACGTCTCGACGTGCTCCTCCGTGTGGGTCGTCGTGCCGTTCTCGTCGGTCGAGGTGCTCTCGTGGTCTGTGCTCATGCTCCGAACGTACGCTCGAGCCCCATCCGCGTGAACCCCGGCCGGGGACACGCGGACGACTTGGCGGGGGCCGGGCGGACGGCGAGGATGGGGGGATGACCGATCCCGCCACCGCCGCACCCTCTCCCGCCGATCCCGCGGAGGTGCTCGCCGTCTACCGCTCGCGGCGCGAGCAGATGGTGGTGCTGCCCCAGGGGAACCTCGCGCTCGTCAACACGCAGTGGATCTCGCACGACTCCGCCCCGCAGCCCGTGTACGGGATCCCGGGCGTCTGGTCCCCGCTCGAGCCGGGGGTCTCCGGACTCCGCGTCCAGGCCGAGGCCGCCGACGGGCTCCGCCTCGACGGCGTCCTCGTGGACGGCGAGGCGGTCGTCCGCGGCCGCGACGACCCGCAGCCCTCCGCCGTCGTGGCCAGCGACACCGTCTCGGCGTTCGTCATCGCCAGCGAGGAGGGCACGTACGCGCTCCGCGTGTGGGACGCGCAGTCCGAGGCGATCCGCGACTTCGGCGGCATCGACGCGTTCCCGTACTCCGAGGAGTGGGTCGTGAAGGCCGACTTCACGCCCATCGAGGGCGGCCGCGCGATGGGCTTCGAGCACCTGAAGGACGACGGCGCCACGAAGGACAAGGTCGTGCCGGGGGAGATCACCTTCACGAAGGACGGCGTCGACTACGAGCTGGCCGCATTCCGGGAGGGCCGCGCCCTCCTCCTGGTCTTCTCGGACGCGACGAGCGGCGACTCCACCTACGGGGTCGGCCGCTTCCTGATGGTCGCGCCCTCGCCCGACGGCACGATCACGCTCGACTTCAACCGGGCCTACCTCCCGCCCTGCGCGTTCAGCTACAACTTCAACTGCCCGATGCCGCCGAAGCAGAACCGCTTCGCCGTCCCCATCGAGGCGGGGGAGAAGAACGTGCTCGCGAAGGGCGGCGGGCTGCTCCACTAGCTCAGGCGTCGGCGTCCCCGCCGCGGCGTGCCGGACGTCCACGGCGCGGGGCGACGGCGAGGCCGAGCGGGCCCGCTCCCGTGGCCCGCGCCTCGTCGATGCGACGTTCCGCCGCGTCCAGCCAGGACAGCCGCGCGGCGGTCTGCGCCTCCTGCGCCTCGACGGCGAGCAGGCGCGCGAGCGGGAGCCCGCCCTCGGCTGCCTCCAGCTCGCGACGGAGCCGGGCGAGCGCCGCCGCTTCCCGTCGCGCGCCCTCGCGCTCCACCCGCACGACCTCCCGCGCGTCCGCGTCGGGCAGGGACAGCGCCAGGGTCACCTTCACGAGCAGCTCGTCCCGTGTCCCGACCGCTCCCACGCTCGCGGTGAGCCACGACCCGACCTCCGCGACGCCGGCGGCCGTGATCGTGTACGGCACGTGCCCCGCGTCATCCGTGGCGCCCTTGACGACGAGCCCGTCGCGCTCGAGCCGGTCGAGGGTGTTGTAGATCTGGCCGACGTTGAGCGGCGCGGCGGTGCCGGTGCGTCGGGTGAACTCCGTCCGCAGCTGGTAGCCGTAGCAGGTGCCCTCGGTGAGGACCGCGAGGAGCGCGTGCCGTACCGACATCGACTCCTCGTCTCCCGGCCCGGCGGACCGCCACCTGGAGCCTAGGCATTCCGGGAATGCATTCCCGGGGGACCCGCCGCGTCCGCACGATGCCGCGCGTACCGGCGGCGGCCCGGCGCGTCGTGCGGCCGATGTTGCCGATCCCCAGGATCACCGGGCATGATGAGACCCGTCGGCGCTCGCGCCGGCCGCACCGGCAGGTGTGGAGCTCGTCCATCGCACGCAGATCGTTGGGGAAGACGCATCTGATCGGATGGAGGAGACCCCATGGAAGCACCCGTCGCCAACTCAAGACCGGCTCGAGGAGTGCTCTACGTGCACTCCTCCCCTCGCGCGCTCTGCCCCCATGTCGAATGGGCCGCCGGTCGTGCGCTCGGTCATGCCGTGAACTTCACGTGGGATCCGCAGCCTGTGCTGAAGGGCGCCATGCGCGCCGAGTACTACTGGGAGGGTCCGGAGGGCTCGGGCGCCGCGATCGCCAGCGGCCTCCGCGGCTGGGAGCACCTCCGCTACGAGGTCACCGAGGACGCGGGACCGGGACGGGACGGCGGGCGGTGGATGCACACGCCGGACCTCGGCGTGTTCTTCGCGCAGACCGACACGGCCGGGAACACGGTCATCCCCGAGGACCGCATCCGCTACGCGCTCGACGTCGCCGGGTCGAACACCCTCGAGCTGCACCGCGAGCTCCGGCTCGCGATGGGCCAGGCCTGGGACGACGAGCTCGAGGCTTTCCGCCACGCGAGCGACTTCAGCCCGGTCGTCTGGCTGCACAAGGTCGGCTGACCGCAGCGACCCGGCCGGCGGCTCCTCCTCCCGCCGATGCACGACGAAGGGCCCCGACCGATCGGTCGGGGCCCTTCGTCGTGCGCTCGTCGCTAGACGCTGCGGAACGCGATGACGGCGTTGTGCCCGCCGAAGCCGAACGAGTTGCTGATCGCCAGCAGGTCGCCGTCGCCGAGCGCGCGGGGCGAGGTGACGACGTCGAGCGGGATGTCGGGATCCTGCTCCGTCAGGTTGATCGTCGGGGGAGCGGTGCGCTCCGCCAGCGCCTTGACGGTGAAGACCGCCTCGATCGCTCCGGCGCCGCCGAGGAGGTGGCCGGTGGAGGCCTTGGTCGCGCTGACCGGGATCCCGTGCACCGCATCACCGAAGACGCGCTCGAGCGCCTTGTACTCGGCGATGTCGCCGACCGGCGTGCTCGTGGCGTGGACGTTGATGTGCGACACGTCGGCACGGGAGTAGCCCGCGCCCTCGATGGTCTGCACCATCGCCCGGGCCGCCGCCGTGCCCTCGGGGTCCGGCGCGGTGATGTGGAACGCGTCGCTCGTGACCGCTCCGCCGACGAGCTCGGCGTAGATGCGGGCGCCACGGGCCTTCGCGTGCTCCTCCGTCTCGAGGACGAGGGCGGCACCGCCCTCGCCGAGGACGAACCCGTCCCGCGCGATGTCGTAGGGGCGCGACGCGCGCGCCGGGTCGTCGTTGCGCTTGGACAGCGCCTGCATCGCCGCGAACGACGCGATGGGCAGGGGGTGGATGGAGGCCTCGGACCCGCCGGCGACGATGATGTCGGCGCGCCCGGCCTGCAGGTGCTCGTAGGCGCTGGCGATGGACTCGGTGCTCGACGCGCAGGCGGAGACCACGGTCTGGATGCCGGCGCGAGCGCCGAGCGCCATGCCGACCGCAGCCGCGGGGCCGTTGGGCATGAGCATGGGGACGGTCATGGGGAGGACGCGGCGCGGCCCCTTCTCGCGGAGGGTGTCCCAGGCGTCGAGGAGCGTCCACACGCCGCCGATGCCGGTGGCCCAGTCCACGGCGAACCGCAGCGGGTCGACCTCGGGGGAGCCCGCGTCGGCCCAGGCCTCACGCGCGGCGGTGAGCGCGAACTGGCTGGACGGGTCGAGGCGCTTCGTCTCGATGCGCTGCATGACCTCGGAGGACGGCACCTTCGCCTGACCCGCGAACGTGATGGGGATCTCCCACTTCGCCACCCAGTCCTGCTCGAGGGTGCTGATGCCCGACTCGCCGCGGAGGAGCGCCTGCCAGGTGTCCTCCGCCGTTCCGCCGAGGGGCGACGTGGCGCCGATCCCGGTGACGACGATCTTCTTGGGGGTGGTCATGCGTGGCGTCTCCTCGACGTCGGGAAAGGGGAGGGGAGACGGCCGGCCCCGGCTCCGGGACCGGCCGTCGTCCGCGCGATCAGGACTGCGCGTTGGTGATGAACGTGACCGCGTCGCCGACGGTCTTGAGGTTCTTGACTTCCTCGTCGGGGATCTTCACGTCGAACTTCTCCTCGGCGTTGACGACGATCGTCATCATCGAGATCGAGTCGATGTCCAGGTCGTCGGTGAACGACTTGTCCATCTCGACGGTGTCGGTGGCGATCCCGGTCTCGTCGTTGACGAGCTCGGCCAGGCCGGCCAGGACTTCTTCGGTGGACAGTGCCATGTGTTTCTCCTCGTGGTTCGTGATGACCGGAACAGCTTATGGGGCGGTGGGGCTCAGGGCAGGACGACGACCTGCGCGCCGAAGACGAGTCCCGCGCCGAACCCGATCTGCAGCGCGAGGCCGCCCGAGAGCGACGGGTCCTCGGCGAGCAGGCGGTGCGTCGCGAGCGGGATCGACGCGGCGGACGTGTTGCCCGTGGTCTCGATGTCGCGCGCGATGGCGACGGTGTCGGGGAGGCCGAGCTGCTTCGCGAACTCGTCGACGATGCGCATGTTGGCCTGGTGCGGGATGAACGCGGCGAGCTGGTCGGCGGTGATCCCGGCGCGGTCCAGCGCCTCCTTGGCGACCTTGGCCATCTCCCACACCGCCCAGCGGAAGACCTTCTGGCCGTCCTGGCGCAGGGTCGGCCACGCGGACCCGTCGCGCATGCCCTTCAGCGTGCCGCTCATGCCGACCGCGTCCCAGTTCGACCCGTCGGAGCCCCACACGGTCGGCGAGATGCCGGGCGTGTCGCTCGGGCCGACGATGGCGGCGCCCGCGCCGTCGCCCAGCAGGAAGGAGATGGACCGATCGGTGGGGTCGACGATGTCGGACAGCTTCTCGGCCCCGACCACGAGCACGTACTCGGCGAGACCCGAGCGGATGAACGAGTCGGCCTGCGCGATGCCGTAGGTGTAGCCGGCGCACGCAGCGGAGATGTCGTAGGCCGGCGCGGGGTTCGCGCCGATGCGGTCCGCGAGGAGCGCGGCCATCGACGGCGTCTGGACGGTGTTGCTGACCGTCGAGACGAGGACGATGCCGATCTGCTCCGGGCGGATGCCGGCCTTGGCGATGGCCTCGAGCGAGGCCGTGGTCGCGAGGTCCACGGCGTCCACGTCGGCCGAGGCGCGCTTCCGCGTGATGATGCCGGTGCGCTTGCGGATCCACTCGTCGGACGAGTCGATGGGGCCGATGAGGTCCTCGTTCGGCACGTCGAGCTCGCCGCGCGCGGCGCCGAGGCCCCAGATGCGGGTGAAGCGCTCGACCACGGGCGCGGTCTGGATGGTGGGGCGGGACTGGGCGGTCATGTCTGCCTGTTCGGTGTCGGGTGCGGCGGGATCAGGCATGCGCGTCGAGCATGTCGATGGCCGCCGGGAGGTCGTCGGGCGTCGAGAGGGCCAGCGTGGGCAGCCCCTTGAGGCCGCGCTTGGCGAGGCCGGTGAGCGCGCCGGCCGGGGCGACCTCGATGAGGCCCGTGACGCCCGCCTCGTCGAAGGCCTCCATGCAGAGGTCCCAGCGCACGGGGCTCGCCACCTGGCCGACGACCAGGTCGAGGAAGGCGGCACCCGACTCGACGCGGCTGCCGTCGCGGTTCGTCCAGATGGGGAAGCGCGGGTCGCGGGGGGCGAGCGGGGCGACGGCCTCGCGGAGGGTCGCCACGGCGGGCGCCATGTGGTGGGTGTGGAACGCGCCGGCGACCTGCAGCGGGATGACGCGCGTGCCGCGCAGCGGCTCGGCCTGCAGGGCCGCGAGGGCCTCGGGAGCACCGGCGACGACGATCTGCCCTCCGCCGTTGAAGTTCGCCGGCTCGAGGCC
Organism: Clavibacter sp. MX14-G9D; assembly: GCF_032917815.1. Classification (NCBI taxonomy): domain Bacteria; kingdom Bacillati; phylum Actinomycetota; class Actinomycetes; order Micrococcales; family Microbacteriaceae; genus Clavibacter; species Clavibacter sp. MX14-G9D. Next base: position 32,840 of record NZ_JAVCVL010000003.1, read on the forward strand.
CAGCTCCGCGAGGCGGGCGAGGACCGCGTCCTGGTCGCCGCCCACGACGGCGCTCATGCCGGTCCGGGTGACGGCGGCTGCCTCGGCCATCGCGTCGCCGCGGGTGCGCACGAGCGCCATGGCCTCGGCGTCGGAGACGATCCCGACGCCGGCGGCGGCGGTGATCTCCCCGACCGAGTGGCCGGCGATGCCCGCGACGTACGCGTCGCGGCCGTCGGCGAGGAGCGCGTGCAGGGCCATGATGCCGGCGGCCACGATGAGCGGCTGGGCCACCGCCGTGTCCCGGATCGTGTCGGCGTCCGAGGTCGTGCCGTGCGTGACGAGATCGAGCCCGGCGGCGTCGCCGAGCTCACCCAGACGTCGAGCGTGCTCGGGGTGCTCGAGCCAGGGGGAGAGGAAGCCGGGCTTCTGGGAGCCCTGACCCGGGCAGACGACGATGATCATCCGTCCATCCTCCCGCCCGGCGCGAGGAGCGCCGGAGTCGACGTCCTACAGAGGATCCGGCGCGACATTGTGACGAGGCCACACGCGGCGTCCCTCACCGGGCCGCCTGGCGCTTGGGGCGGGCGCGCCCGGAGCCCTGCTGCTTGGGGACGGCGGTGCCGGCCTCCGCGATGCTGCCGATGATGAGCGCCGCCTGCAGGATGAGCGCCTCGCGGGCTCCCGTGGCGTCCCAGCCGATGACGTCGGACACGCGCTTCAGGCGGTACCTCACCGTGTTCGGGTGCACGAAGAGCTCGCGGGCGGTCGCCTCGAGCGAGCGCCCGGTGTCGAGGTAGCACCACAGCGTGGCCAGGAGCTCGGTGGAGTGCGCCTGCAGCGGCTTGTAGATCCGGTTGATGAGCGTGGACCGGGCGAGCGGGTCGCCCGCGAGGGCGCGCTCGGGCAGGAGATCGTCGGCGAGCGTCGGCCGGGGCGCGTTCCGCCAGGACCGTGCCACCGCGAACCCCGCGAGGGCGGCACGAGCGCTGCGGGACGCCTCGACGAGGCTCGGCACCTCGTGGCCGAGGACCAGGTGGCCGGAGCCGAAGCCGGGCTCCAGCTGCGTCGCGATCTCGAGGAAGGCGACGGGCGGGGTCTCGGGTGCCGGGGCCTCGGGATCGACGACCGCGGGCGACGCCCGGCCGATCACGAGCACCAGGCGGCTGCCCTGCACCCCGATGAGCACGTCCGCGTCGAGGTGCCGCGCCGTGCGGCGCAGCTGGTCCACGTCGAGCACCGCCGGTGCGGTGCCCACGAGCACCGACACCTCGCCGTGCCCGTGCCAGCCCAGCGCCGCGATGCGCGACGGCAGCTCGTCGTCGTACTCGCCGGACAGGATGCTGTCGACCACGAGCGCCTCGAGCCGGGCGTCCCACAGTCCGCGGGCCTCGGCGGCGCGCGCGTAGACGTCGGCGGCGGCGAAGGCGATCTCGCGCGAGTACAGGAGGATCGCGTCGCGGACCGTGCGGTGACGGTCCCGCACCCGGTCCTCGACGACCTCCACCGTCACCCGGATGAGCTGCAGCGTCTGCTGCAGGCTCACCGAGCGCAGCAGCTCGCGCGGCGCGGCGCCGAAGACGTCCGCCGCGATCCACGGCGTGGAGTCGGGGTCGTCGTACCAGTGGATGAACGAGGTGATGCCGGCCTGCGCGACGAGCCCGACGGCGGAGCGCCGCCCCGGCGGCATGTCGCCGTACCAGGGCAGCGTGTCCTCCAGCCGCTGCAGGGTCGCGCTCGCCAGCTCCCCCGAGAGGGACCGGAGCCACGTCAGCGTCTCCGCCTTCGTCTCCCCGGTCTCCACGTCGGTGTCGTGCCGATCGCTCGTGGTCACGTCAGGTCGGCGCAGCTCACGCCTCGCCGCCCGCCGATCCGGTCGTGCCCGCGTTCACGTCGAGCAGGCGGTACTTGTCGATGGCCCACTTCGGCGCGTCCTGGTCGACCTTGCCCTGCTTGGCGAGGCGCTGGAGCGTCTTCACGACCATCGACGGTCCGTCGATCGCGAAGAAGCGGCGCGCGGCCGGGCGGGTGTCCGAGAAGCCGAAGCCGTCGGCGCCCAGGGTCGAGTAGTCCCCCGGCACGAACTGGCGGATCTGGTCGGGCACCGCGTGCGAGAAGTCGGTGACCGCGACGAACGGGCCCTCGGCGCCGCGCAGCTTCTCCTCCAGGTACGGGACCCGGGTCTCGGAGTGCGGGTGCAGGAGGTTGTGCTCCTCGGCCGCCAGGCCGTCGCGACGGAGCTCGCCCCACGAGGTGACCGACCACACGTCGGCGGACACGCCCCAGTCGTCGGCGAGGAGCTTCTGCGCCTCGAGCGCCCACGGCACGGCGACGCCGGATGCCATCAGCTGCGCCTTCGGCCCGTCGATCCAGCCGTCCTTGAGCTTGTAGACGCCGCGGACGATGCCGTCGACGTCCACGCCCTCGGGCTCGGCCGGGTGGATGATCGGCTCGTTGTAGACCGTGAGGTAGTACATGACGTTGGGGTCCTCGTGCTCCCCGCCGTACATGCGCTCGAGGCCCGTGCGGACGATGTGCCCGATCTCGTAGGCGTACGCCGGGTCGTAGGAGACGACCGCGGGGTTCGTCTGCGACAGGACGAGCGAGTGCCCGTCGGCGTGCTGCAGGCCCTCGCCCGTGAGCGTCGTGCGCCCGGCCGTCGCGCCGATGAGGAAGCCGCGCGCCATCTGGTCGCCGGCCGCCCAGATCGCGTCGCCCGTGCGCTGGAACCCGAACATCGAGTAGAAGACGTAGATCGGGATGAGGGGCTCCCCCTGCGTGGAGTACGTGGTGCCGAGGTTGGTGAACGCCGCCAGGGCGCCCGCCTCGTTGATGCCCACGTGCACGATCTGGCCCTGCGGGCTCTCCTTGTAGGAGAGCAGCAGCTCGCGATCGACCGAGGTGTAGTGCTGGCCGTTCGGGTTGTAGATCTTCGCCGTCGGGAAGAAGGCGTCGATGCCGAACGTGCGGGCCTCGTCCGGGATGATCGGGACGACGCGGTTGCCGAAGTCCTTCGACCGGATGAGGTCCTTCAGCAGGCGGACGAACGCCATGGTCGTGGCGATCTCCTGCGTGCCGGATCCCTTCTTGGAGATGCGGTACGCCGAGTCGTCCGGCAGCGAGATGGCCGTGTGCGCCGTGCGGCGCTCGGGCGAGTACCCGCCGAGCGCGCGGCGGCGCTCCTGCATGTACTGGATCGCCTCGTCGTCCTGACCGGGGTGGTAGTACGGCGGCAGGTACGGGTCCTGCTCGAGCTGGGCGTCCGTGATCGGCACGCGCATCTCGTCGCGGAACTGCTTGAGGTTGTCGAGCGTGAGCTTCTTCATCTGGTGGGTCGCGTTGCGTCCCTCGAAGCTCGGGCCGAGGCCGTAGCCCTTGACCGTCTTCGCGAGGATCACCGTGGGCTGGCCCGTGTGCTCGCTGGCCGCCTTGAACGCCGCGTAGACCTTGCGGTAGTCGTGACCGCCGCGCTTGAGGTTCCAGATCTGGTCGTCGCTGTAGCCCTCGACGAGCTTCGCGGTGCGCTCGTCGCGACCGAAGAAGTTCTCGCGGATGTACGCGCCGCTCTCGGCCTTGAAGGTCTGGTAGTCGCCGTCGGGCGTGCGGTTCATGAGGTCGAGGAGCGCGCCCTCGGTGTCGCGGGCGAGCAGGTCGTCCCACTCGCGGCCCCAGACGACCTTGATGACGTTCCAGCCGGCACCGCGGAAGAAGCTCTCGAGCTCCTGGATGATCTTGCCGTTGCCGCGGACGGGCCCGTCGAGGCGCTGCAGGTTGCAGTTGATGACGAAGTTCAGGTTGTCGAGCTTCTCGTTCGCCGCGACCTGGAGCTGGCCGCGGCTCTCGACCTCGTCCATCTCGCCGTCGCCGAGGAAGGCCCAGACCTGCTGGTCGGAGGCGTCCTTGATGCCGCGGTTGGTGAGGTACTTGTTCGCCTGCGCCTGGTAGATCGCGTTGATCGGGCCGAGGCCCATCGAGACCGTGGGGAACTGCCAGAACTCCGGCATGAGGCGCGGGTGCGGGTACGACGAGAGCCCGCCGCCCTGGTGGCTCTTCTCCTGGCGGAAGCCGTCGAGCTGGTGCTCGCTCAGGCGCCCCTCGAGGAAGGCGCGCGCGTAGGTGCCGGGGGAGGCGTGGCCCTGCACGAAGACCTGGTCGCCACCGCCCGCGTGGTCCTGCCCGCGGAAGAAGTGGTTGTAGCCGACCTCGTAGAGCGCGGCCGAGGAGGCGTACGTCGCGATGTGACCGCCGACCGCGATGCCGGGACGCTGGGCCCGGTGCACCGTGACGGCCGCGTTCCAGCGGATCCAGGCGCGGTAGCGGCGCTCGAGGTCCTCGTCGCCCGGGAAGTCCGGCTCGTTCTCCGGCGCGATGGTGTTGATGTAGTCCGTGGTGGGGACCATCGGCACGTTGAGGTGCAGCTCCTTGGAGCGCTTGAGGAGGCTGAGCATGACGTCGCGCGCGCGACCCCGGCCCTGCGTCTCGACGAGCCCGTCGAGGGACTCGTTCCATTCGGCGGTCTCTTCCGGATCCTGGTCGGTGTGGTTCACCGAGTACGGATCCTGGTCGTTGACAGTCACCCTCGACCTCTTCCTGTGGTGTGCAGACATCGTCTTCGGTGCCACGGGGCTCGAAGGGTGCGAGACCGCGCGTACGCCGAGAGCCAGCCTACCCATGCCGACCGCCCGCGACGGACGCCGCGGGGGCGCGCCCGATCCCGGTCCCCGCCGCGCGTCCACGCCCGCCGCTGGACATCGCGGATCCCCGGCGTAGGATCGGTCCTCGTGCCAGACAGGAGACACTCGCCGGCACGGAAGGATCCGCACCCCATGGCCCTGGCCAACGACACACAGGCTCCCGACTTCGAGCTCGCCAACCAGTACGGCGAGCGGGTCCGGTTGAGCGAGTACCGCGGGCACCGCGCGGTCGCCCTCGTCTTCTTCCCCCTGGCGTTCTCCGGGACGTGCACCGGCGAGATGTGCCAGCTCGAGGAGAACCTCGCCCTGTTCGCCGACAGCCGGGTGGAGCTCATCGGCATCAGCGTCGACAGCAAGCACACGCTGCGCGCATGGGCGCAGCAGCAGGGGATCGACTTCCAGCTCCTCGCCGACTTCTGGCCGCACGGCCAGGTGGCGAAGGAGTACGGCGTGTTCCTCGAGGAGAAGGGGTTCGCGAACCGCGCCACCTTCCTCATCGACACGCGCGGCATCATCCGCGGCAGCTTCATCACGGCCCCGGGCGAGGCCCGCGAGCTCGAGGCGTACCGCAGCGCGATCCGCGACCTGGCGCTCGTCCCCGCCTGACCGGACGACCGCCCGGTCCGACGGGGCCTCAGCTCAGGATGTTGACGGCCCGGGCGATGACCAGCGCGAGGATCACGAAGCCGGCGAAGGCCTCGAGCGCCATCAGCGCCTTCGCACGGTGGCTGAGCGGCATGGTGTCGGTGGGGCTGTACGCCATCGAGTTCGTGAGCGAGAAGTACGCGTAGTCGACGAAGCCCGGCACCCAGTCCGCGTGCTCCGACGAGCGGCGGGCGACCTCGGTGACGGCGCCCGCGTCCTCGTCCTGGGGGAAGCGGAAGTCGGCGGGCGCCAGCGCCGCGCGCTCCCGCGTGCGACGCGCGACGGGACCTCCGCGGTCGAGCTCCCAGAACACCAGCGCGAACACCAGGACGTTCGTCGTCCACACCTGGAGCGCCGTGAGGAGGAGCTCCGGACCCGCCTCCGAGGCGTCGACCAGCGCGATCACCAGCACGACGAGGCTCACCTGGTTCGCGACGAGCAGCAGCCCGCCGAGCGCGAGCCCCAGTCCCCGCGACCACGCCGTCTCGCGGGTCAGCCGTCGTGGGTTGAGGGCGACGAGCGGCACGAGCAGCGCCACCGCGATCACGACCACTGCGGCGCGCACCCCGGAGGGCACGGCGGTCGGCGCGACGCCGTACAGGGCCACGGCGACGAGCAGCCCCGCCGCGGCGGGCCAGCGGGGCTCCGCTGCCGCGCGGCGGGACGGGTGGGTGGGCACGGGGAGAGGCTACGACGGGCCGGTGCACCGGAGCGGGGGCGCGCCGACGCCCTCGGCTAGCATGGCCAGGCGCCGGGTCACCGGACGCCAGGGCCCTTAGCTCAGTTGGTAGAGCGCCACGTTTACACCGTGGATGTCGTCGGTTCGAGCCCGGCAGGGCCCACCTCGCCAGGGATGCGGGGCCCCGCGGGGGGCCGGACGGGTGTCGACGGCTCCGCCGATCCGCCCGATGCCTCGCGTCATGCCCGCGTCGTCAGTCCCCGCACGAGCAGGTCGAGGCCGAAGGCGAAGTCCCCGTCCGGATCGTCGCCGTCCATCTCGACGGGCAGCAAGCCCAGGCGCCGGAGCCCGATCCGCTGCTGCTCGTGCGTCACGTGCCCCAGCACGAAGTGCAGGACCGCCGCCGCGGCGCGGGCCGCCTCCCGCTCCCCGAGACCGCCCGCCGCGACGGCCGCGGAGAGCGCGTCACGGGCGGCGGTGGCGCCCAGCCCGAGCGCGGTCGTGCTGGCCACGACCTCGGCCCCGTCGCGGTGGGCGAGGAGCGCCCGGCGGAGGGCGGCGGCCTGCTGCCGGACGCGCTCGCCCCACCCTGCTCCCGGATCTGCCGGCGGCGCGGCGGCCTCGGCCACGATCCGGTCGGCCAGCTCCGCGAGGAGGCTCTGCTTGTCGGGGAAGTGCCAGTACAGGGCGCTGGGCTGCACGTCGAGGGCGGCGCCGAGACGCCGCATGGTGAAGTCGGGGAGCCCGTGCTCGTCGAGGATCCGCAGGGCGGTGCGTGCCACGTCGTCGCGGGTGTGCCTCCCGGAAGCCCCCTGTCGCGCCATGCCCCCACTATAGTGAACGGCGTTCAGGTGAACGCCGTTCAGGCGCCGCCTCCTCGCCTCTCACCCGAAGGACGCCCATGACCTCGACCCGCCCCGTCGCCACCGGCTCCGCGCGCGCGGCCCGGCTCGACGCCACCGACCTCGCTCGCGTCGCCGTGATGGCCGCGGTCGTCGCCGTGCTGGGCCTGCCCGGCAGCATCAGCGTCATGGGCGGCGTGCCCATCACCGCGCAGACGCTCGGCGTCATGCTCGCCGGGGCCGTGCTCGGGCCCGTCCTCGGCGCGCTCGCGCTCACCGTCCTCCTCGCGCTCGTGGCGGTCGGGCTCCCGCTGCTGTCGGGAGGCACCGGCGGCCTGGGCGTGTTCCTCGGGCCCTCCGGCGGCTACCTCGTCGGTTGGATCCTCGGCGCGGCCGTCGTCGGACTCGTCGTGCACCTGGGCGGACGGCGGCCCACGGCCTGGCGCACCGCGCTCGCGATGCTGGGAGGCGGCATCGCGGTCATCTACGCGGTCGGCATCCCCGTGCAGAGCCTCGTCACGCGGCTGCCGCTGGCCGAGACCGCGCTCACGAGCCTCGTCTTCCTCCCGGGGGACCTCGTGAAGGCGGCCATCGCCACCGGGATCGTCATGACGCTCGTCCGCGGGTACCCGCGCGCGTTCCGCCGCGCCGGCGGGTGGCGCTCCTCCCGGCCGGTCGGCGCCACGACCGCGACGCGGTGATGACGCCCGAGGGCGCGTCCCCGGCGGCTCTGCACCTGGACGGCGTCGGCGTCCGCCTCGGCGAGCTCGAGGCGCTCCGCGACGTGACGCTCGACGTGGACGCGCGCACCCTGGCCGTCATCGGCGAGAACGGATCCGGCAAGAGCACCTTCGCCCGGCTCGTCGGCGGCCTCGTGGAGCGCAGCTCCGGTGAGCTGCGCGTCCTCGGCATCGACCCGGCCGGCGGCCCGCGGGAGCTCCGACGCCGCGTCGCGCTGGTCTTCAGCAACCCGGATGCGCAGATCGTCATGCCCACCGTCGCGGAGGACGTCGCGTTCTCGCTGCGTCCGGAGCGGCTGCCCCGCGCCGAGTCCGCGGCGCGCGTCGCCGAGGCGCTGCGGCGGTTCGGCATCGCGCATCTCGCGGAGCGCTCGTCGCACGAGCTCTCCGGCGGGCAGAAGCAGCTGCTCGCCCTCGCGGGCGCCTTCGTCCGTCGACCCGAGCTGGTGGTCGCGGACGAGCCGACGGCGTACCTCGATGCCCGGAACGCGCGCCGGGTCGCCGACCACCTCTTCGAGGAGGGGCACCGGCTCGTGCTCGTCACGCACGACCTCGCCGCCGCCGCCCGGTGCGACGCCGCCGTGCTCTTCGCCGGCGGGCGGGTGATCCGGAGCGGAGGACCGGGTGAGGTCGTCGACGCGTACGAGGCGATGCTCGGGTGACCCTCGGCGATGCGCGGCGCGGCCGGCTCGGTCGCATGCCCGCGGGACGGGAGCTCCTCCTGCTGATGGCCGTCGTGCTGGGCGTCTCGCTCCTGCCCTCCACCTGGTGGGCGGCCGGCGCGGCGGCCGTCGTCACCGTGGGCGCCTACGCGGGAGCCCAGCTCGGGGACGGCGCGCTCGGCCTCCGGCGGCTGGCCGGCCAGGTGCGCGCCGTGCGCTGGGTGATGCTCTTCACGCTCGTCAGCCAGCTCGTCCTGCTCGGACCGGAGCCCGCGGTCGCGAACACCGCGCGCGTCACGGCGGCGATCGCGATCGCGGGCCTGCTCGTGCTCACCACCACCATGACGGAGCTCCTGGACGGCATCGAGCGCGGGCTGCGTCCCCTCCAGCGGATCGGCGTCGACACCGAGCGGGTGTCGCTGCTGCTCACGGTGACCGCGGGGACCGTGCCGGTGCTCGGCCGGCTGGCTCGGGACGTCCGACAGGCCCAGCGGGCCCGCGGCGCCCGCCCGGGCCTCCGCACCTTCGTCGTGCCCTTCCTCGTCGTCGCCCTGAAGCACGCCGACGAGCTCGGCGACGCGCTCACCGCCCGCGGCGTGCGCTGAGTCGGTGCAGCCGAGCCTCCACGGGCCGTCGGCCTCCCCGCGACGGCGCATCCACCCACGGCGCCACCCGTGTCACCGCGGGCGTGTCGCGGTAGCATCGGCCCCATGAGCTCCGACACGGCCGAGGACGCCGCCGCCTGGTCGGTCGTCGACGCCGCGACGCACGGATCCAGCACGCACCGCGGATCCGCCCAGCGGAGCCTGTGGCCGCTCGAGCCGCTCGTCCCGTCGCCGGCCCGGTCCTCCGACGCCGCGGACGACGACGCCCCGTCCGAGCGCGGCGACGCCTCCCGCCGCTCCGCGCGACGCGACTGACCGCACCGCACGGTGACGGGCCGCGACCCCGCCGTCGTTACGATGGGACCGTGATCCCCACCCTCGCCGACGTCGTCCGTGCCGTCGAGGACGCCTGGCCGCCTTCCGGCGCATCCGATTGGGACGCGTCAGGACTCGTGTCGGGGGACCCCGGCCGCCCCGTGCGCCGGATCCACCTCGCGGTCGACGCCGTGCGCGCCACCGTCGACGAGGCCCTGACCGCCGACGCCGACCTGCTGCTGGTCCACCATCCGCTCCTCCTGCGCGGCATCACCTCCGTCGCCGAGACCGGCTACAAGGGCGCGCTCCTCGCCGACCTGATCCGCGGGGACTGCGCCCTGCACGCCGCGCACACCACGGCGGACGTGGTGGAGGAGGGGACCTCGGGCCGGCTCGCCGCGCTCCTCGGCCTCGTCCCCGAGACCGTCCGCCCGCTCGAGCCCGCCGAGGGCGGCGTGCGCGGCATCGGGCGCGTCGGCGACCTGCCGGCGCCCACCACGCTCGGCCGCCTGGCGGGGGAGCTCGCGCGCATCCTGCCCCCGACCGCCACGGGGATCCGGGTCTCCGGCCCCTACGACGCTCCCGTCACGCGCGTCGCGCTCTGCGGGGGCGCGGGCGACTCGCTCCTCGCGTCCGCCGGCGTGACCGGGGCGGACGTGTACGTCACCTCCGACCTGCGGCACCATCCCGCGAGCGAGGCGCGCGAGTCGGCGGCCCTCCGCGGCGGCACGCCCTACCTCGTCGACACCTCCCACTGGGCCAGCGAGTGGCTGTGGCTCGACCAGGCCGCGGACACCCTGCGGTCAGCCCTGCCGGACGTCGAGGTCACGGTCAGCGACATCCGCACCGACCCCTGGGACTTCGTCGTCACGCAGTGACCGCCCACCGCGCGCCCGCGGGCGCGCATCCACGACAGCACCGCGCACCCGCACCGGCCGGCGGCGCCGCACCACGAGAGGGAGAGCATGAAGGCAGATCCGAGCATCCAGAAGGAGCTCCTCGACCTGCAGGAGATCGACACCCGGCTCACGCACCTGAAGCGGCAGCTCGGGCAGCTCCCGCAGCTGAAGGAGATCGACGCGCTCCAGCGGGAGATGGAGCTGGTCCGCCGGCGACTCGGGGAGCGGACGGGCGTCGTCGAGGACGCGCGGACGGAGCTCTCGCGCATCGAGTCCGACGTCGCCGTCGTGCAGGCGCGCATGGACCGCGACCGCACCCGCATCGAGTCGGGCGGCAGCTCGAAGGACGTCCAGGCGCTCGAGCGCGAGCTCGAGTCGCTGCTGCGCCGTCGCGACACCCTGGAGGAGGTCCAGCTCGAGGTCATGCAGCGGCTCGAGGAGGCGCAGGCGGCGCAGGGGGAGGTCGCCGTCGAGCGCGACGGGCTGGCGGAGCGCATCGCCCGGGCCGAGGCGGAGCGGGACGCGGCGGCCGCGGAGCTGCGGGTCCAGGCCGAGCAGGCGCAGAAGGACCGCGACGCGCTCGCGCCCCGGTTCCCGGCCGACCTCATCGCCCTCTACGAGAAGCAGCGCGCCCGCTACGGCGTCGGGGCCGCGATGCTGCACCGCGGGATCTCGCTCGGCAGCAACATCACGCTGAACCAGAGCGACCTGGACGCCCTCCGCAAGCTCGCCCCCGACGACGTGGTGCTGGATCCCGAGTCCAGCGCGATCCTCGTCCGCACGGACGAGTCGGGCCTCTAGGCGCCTCGGCGCGACCATCGCGTCGCGCACCCCTAGGATCGTTCACGCGGATGGGTCGGCAAGACGGTCGCGCCGCGGTCGATCCTCCGGGACCGGCCGCGTCGAGGAACGTCCGGGCTCCACAGAGCAGGGCGGTGGGTAACACCCACCCGGGGCGACCCGCGAGACAGTGCAACAGAGAGCAGACCGCCCGTCGCGCGAGCGGCGGGTGAGGGTGAAACGGCGGTGTAAGAGACCACCAGCGGCCCGAGTGATCGGGTCGGCTATGCAAACCTCGCCCGGAGCAAGGTCGAACAGGGGACGCACAGGCTGCTCGTCCAGTCCCCGGGTAGACCGCTGGAGGGCTGCGGTGACGCAGCTCCGAGATAGATGGCCGTCCATGGTGCTCCGGCACCGGGACAGAACCCGGCGTATCAGCCGGCCCATCCGCACCTCGCGCATCACGACCGGACGGCCGGGACCCCCGAGGGTCCCGGCCGTCCCGCCGTGCGCCCGGCCCGTGGCCCGGTGGCGTCAGTCCTCGGGCTTGGTCTTGTCCACCAGGTCGGACGCGGGGGCGTGGGTGCTCGCGCCGACGGCGTGCGCGGCGAGGGCCGCGGCGCCCATGATGCCCGCGTTGTTGCGGAGCTCCGCGGGGACGATCGGGGTGCGGAGCCGCAGCAGGGGCAGGAAGTGCTTGTGGTTCTTGGACACGCCCCCGCCCACGATGAACAGCTCCGGCCACATGAGCTTCTCGAGCTGCCCGTAGTAGACCTGCAGCCGGGCGGCCCAGCGCTTCCAGTTGAGGTGGGCGCGCTCCTTCGCGGCGTACGAGGCCCGACGCTCGAAGTCGCGGCGTCCGGCGACGTCCATGTGGCCGAGCTCGGCGTTCGGGATGAGGACGCCGTCGTGGATCAGCGCCGTCCCGATCCCCGTGCCCAGGGTGGTCATGATGACGAGGCCCCGCACGTCCTTCGCGGCGCCGTAGCGCGCCTCGGCGTAGCCGGCTGCGTCCGCGTCGTTGACGAACGTGATCTCGAGCCCGAGGCGCTCCTCGAACAGCTTCTCCGCCTCGAGCCCGATCCAGGTCGGGGAGACGTTGGCCGCCGACATGGTCGTGCCGTGCACGATCGCGGCGGGGAAGCAGACGCCGAGCGGTGTTCCCGCGGGGACCTCGCCGAGCGCCTCGATGATCTGCTTCACGGTGGCGACGATGTCCTCCGGCTCGCCGCCCTGCGGTGTCGGCAGCTTGACGCGCTCGCTGCGCAGCTCGCCGGTCGCGACGTCGACGATCGCGCCCTTGATGCCCGTCCCGCCGATGTCGATGCCGATTGCGGTCGTCGCGTCGTCGCTCATGACAGCGACCCTACCGGCTGGCCGACCCCGGTTGGCCCTCCGCGCGACCCGCGGACGGGCCTACCATCGGCAGCATGAGCGACACCGACGAGCAGTACTGGTACGACGACCGCACGGGCGAGGTGGAGAAGGGGATGCTGTCCCCGGCCGCCCACCGCATCGGCCCCTTCGCCACCGCCGAGGAGGCTGCACGGGCACCGCAGCGGCTGCGCGAGCGCGCCGAGCAGTGGGCCGCCGACGAGCGCGACGACGACTAGGCACAGCTCGTGGGGAGGAGCCCACGGCCGCGCCCATGCCGTCAGTCGGAGTAGCTCTCCGCCTCGGCGGGGAACGCGCCGCTGGTGACGTCGTCCCGGTAGCGCGTCGCGGCGTCCAGGAGGACCGCGCGCATGTCCGCATAGCGACGGACGAACCGCGGGACGCGCCCCGCGGTGAGGCCCGCGAAGTCGGTCCACACGAGGATCTGCCCGTCGGTGCCGTTGCCGGCGCCGATGCCGATGGTCGGGATCCGCAGCTCCGCGCTGACGCGGCGGGCGATCTCCTGCGGCACCATCTCCAGGACGACGGCGAAGGCCCCCGCGTCCTCGACGGCGCGGGCGTCGGCGAGCAGTGCCTCGGCGGCGTCGCCGCGCCCCTGGATGATGTGCCCGCCCAGACCGTGCTCGCTCTGCGGGGTGAAGCCGACGTGGCCCATGACCGGGATGCCGGAGGACACCACCCGGCGGATCTGCTCCGCGCTCCGCACCCCGCCCTCGAGCTTCACGGCGTGGGCGCGCGCCTCCTTCATGAAGCGCACCGCGGTCGCCAGCGCCTGGTCGGGACCCGACTCGTAGGAGCCGAACGGCAGGTCGGCGACGACCAGCGCGCGCTGGGCGGAGGCCGCGACGGCGCGGGCGAGCGGGATCAGCTCGTCGACCGTGACGGGGACCGTCGTGTCGTAGCCGAGCACGGTGTTGCCGGCGGAGTCGCCGACCAGGAGGAAGTCGATCCCGGCCTCGTCGAACACGCCCGCCGTGAGCATGTCGTAGCTGGTGAGCCCCGTGATCTTGAGGCCCTGCTCCTTGGCCCGCGCGAAGTGCCGGATGCGGACCCGCTTGGGCGGTGCGGCGGGCTCCGAGGGGAGGCGGGCGGGCTCGGGCGGGGTGGCGGCAGCGTCGGGGGTCTGCATGTCCGGAAGTCTACGGCGGGCCTCCGTGGCGGGCCGTCGCGCCCCTGGTCAGCCGGTAGGTTGGAGACCGACGAGAGGGCAGGTGGATGGACAAGCAGCGTGACTTCGTCCTGCGGACGATCGAGGAGCGCGGGATCAAGTTCGTGCGCCTGTGGTTCACCGACGTGACCGGCACCCTGAAGTCGGTGGCCATCGCCCCGGCGGAGGTCGAGGGCGCGTTCGCCGAGGGCCTCGGGTTCGACGGTTCGGCCATCGAGGGCCTCACCCGCTCGTACGAGGCCGACATGCTGGCCCACCCGGATCCGACGACGTTCCAGATCCTGCCCTGGCGCGGGGAGATCGACCCGACCGCGCGCATGTTCTGCGACATCTCCACGCCGGACGGCCAGCCCGCCATCGCGGATCCGCGCAACGTCCTGAAGCGCACGCTGGAGAAGGCGGCCGACCGCGGCTTCACCTTCTACACGCACCCGGAGATCGAGTTCTACCTCCTCAAGTCGTCCGAGTTCGGCGTCGACGGCCCCGAGCCGGTCGACGCGGCGGGCTACTTCGACAACGTGCCCGGCGGCACGGCGCACGACTTCCGCCGGCGGTCCGTCCGGATGCTCGAGGACCTCGGCATCTCCGTCGAGTTCAGCCACCACGAGGCGGGCCCCGGCCAGAACGAGATCGACCTCCGCTACGCGGACGCCCTCACCACCGCCGACAACATCATGACCTTCCGCACGGTCATCAAGGAGGTGGCGATCGAGCAGGGCGTCTACGCGACGTTCATGCCGAAGCCGCTGGCCGCGCAGCCCGGGAGCGGCATGCACACGCACATGTCGCTGTTCGAGGGCGACGTCAACGCCTTCTACGCGTCCGGAGCCGAGTACCAGCTCTCCACCATCGGACGCCAGTTCATCGCGGGCCTGCTCCGGCACGCCCCGGAGATCACGGCCGTCACGAACCAGTTCGTGAACTCCTACAAGCGGCTCTGGGGCGGCGGTGAGGCCCCGAGCTTCGTCACCTGGGGGCACAACAACCGGTCCGCGCTCGTGCGCGTGCCGCTGTACAAGCCGAACAAGGGCAACAGCTCCCGGGTCGAGTACCGGGCGATCGACTCCGCGGCGAACCCCTACCTCTCCTTCTCGCTCATGCTGGCCGCCGGCCTCAAGGGCATCGAGGAGGGCTACGAGCTCCCGGCGGAGGCGGAGGACAACGTGTGGAGCCTCAGCGACGCCGAGCGCCGTGCCCTCGGCTACGCGCCGCTGCCGTCGAGCCTCGACCACGCCATCCAGCTCATGGAGCGCTCCGAGCTCGTCGCCGAGACGCTGGGGGAGCAGGTGTTCAACTACGTGCTGCTCAACAAGCGGCAGGAGTGGCGCGACTACCGCGCCCAGGTGACGCCGTACGAGCTGCGCTCCAACCTCGAGATGCTCTGACCCGGGCCACCCACCGGCCGACCGGCACCCCGGGCGGCATCCGACGAGTCCGGAGCAGCCGATGAGACGCGGACAGACACTGATCGGCGCGCTCGCCCGCGCCGGCTTCGCCCGGCTGAGCGAGGTCGGGGCGACCCTGGCGGAGGCGGCCGAGCTGTCGGGCTGGGCGGAGGCGGACCTGGTCGACGCGCTCACCCCCAGCGCGGACCCCGACGGCGCCCTCGACGCGCTCGTGCGGCTGCTGCGGACCGACCCGGACCGGACGCGCGCCGTCCTCGACGACGGAGACGCCCGGCACCGCCTCGCCCGTGTCCTCGGCTCGTCGGAGGGGCTGGCCGAGTTCCTGGTCCGGCACCCGGCCGAGCTCGACGCGTTCGCCCTGCCGCTCGGCCACGCGCCTGCGCCGGACGACGTGCGGGAGCAGCTGCTCGCCGCCGTCGGCGCGGACGAGCACGGGGTCGCCGCCCTCACGGGGACCCCGGCGCGGGCGGCGCTGCGCATCCGCTACCGCGCGCTCGTCGCGCGCGTCGCCGCCTGGGACCTCGTGCACCCGGATCCCCTCGTCGCCGTTCGCCCCGTCACCGCCGCCCTCGCCGACCTCGCCGGTGCTGCCCTCGAGGCGTCGCTGGCGGTCGCGCGCGCCGAGCTCTCCGCCCCCGGCACCTTCGGCCGGGCCCGGCCCGAGGAGATCCGCGCTACCCGGCTCGCGGTCATCGGGATGGGCAAGGCCGGGGCCCGCGAGCTCAACTACGTGAGCGACGTCGACGTCATCTTCGTCGCGGAGGCCGCCACGGATGCGGGCGGCGACCCCGTCATCGAGCCGCACCGCGCCGTCGAGCTCGCCACCCGGCTCGCGGTCCTCGCGATGCGGGGGATCGACGAGCACGAGGTCGAGCCGGCCCTCTGGGAGGTCGACGCCAACCTCCGCCCGGAGGGCAAGGCCGGTGCGCTCGTCCGGACGCTCGACTCGCATCTCGCGTACTACGAGCGCTGGGCGAAGGACTGGGAGTTCCAGGCGCTCCTCAAGGCCCGGCCGCTCGCCGGCGACGCGGAGCTGGGGCAGCGCTACGCGGAGGCCGTCGCGCCCCTGGTGTGGTCGAGCGCGAGCCGGGAGGGCTTCGTCGGCCAGGTGCAGCGCATGCGCACCCGCGTGACGGACAACATCCCCGTTGACCAGCTGCACCAGCAGATCAAGCTCGGGCCGGGCGGGATCCGGGACATCGAGTTCACCGTGCAGCTGCTGCAGCTCGTGCACGGGCAGACCGACGAGGAGGTCCGGCACCGGGGCACGCTGCCGGCGCTCGTGGCCCTCGCCGACGCCGGCTACATCGGCCGCACCGAGGCCGGGGACTTCGCCCGCGACTACCGCTACCTCCGGCTGCTCGAGCACCGCCTGCAGCTGGAGCGCCTGCACCGCACGCACCTCATGCCCACGGACGAGGAGCGCCTCCGCGTCCTCGCCCGGAGCACCGGGCTCGACGCCCGGGCCGAGGAGCTCGTGACGCGGTGGACCACGACCAAGACGCGCGTCCGCACGCTGCACGAGCGCCTGTTCTACCGGCCGCTGCTCGCCGCCGTCGCGTCGCTCCCCGAGGAGACCCTCGCTCTCACCAGCGACCAGGCCGCCGCCCGGCTCTCGGCGATCGGGTTCGTCGACGCCCGCGGCGCCCTCGCGCACATCCGGGCGCTCACGCAGGGCGTGTCGCGCAGCTCCGCCATCCAGCGCCATCTGCTGCCCGTGCTGCTGCAGTGGTTCGCCGACGGGCCGGATCCCGACCACGGCCTGCTCGCGTTCCGCCGCCTCAGCGAGGCGCTGGGGGAGGCGACGTGGTTCCTCCGGATGCTGCGCGACTCCGCGGGGGCCGCTCAGCGCCTCGCCCAGGTTCTCTCCGGATCCCGCTACGTCTCCGAGCTCCTCGACCGCGTCCCCGAGGCCGCCGCCTGGCTCGCCCGCGACGAGGACCTCCGCCCGCGCACCTGGGCAGCGCTCGAGGAGGAGGCCGTCGCGACGGTCAACCGGCATCCCACGGCCGACGCCGCCGCAGCCGCGCTCCGGACCCTGCGTCGCCGCGAGATCCTGCGGCTCGCGATCGGCGCGATCGTGGGGGTCACCCACGTCGAGACGCTGGGTCCGTCGCTCGCCGACATCACGACCGCCACCCTGCGCGGCGTGATGCGCGCGATCCGCCGCGAGGACGGGCCGTGGCCCGAGTTCGCCGTGGTCGCCATGGGGCGCTACGGCGGGGCGGAGCTCGGCTTCGGATCCGACGCCGACGTCATGCACGTGTTCCGCCCGATCGCGGGCATGGACCCCGAGCTCGCGCAGCGCCGCGCGCAGCTCATCGTCGCCGAGCTGACGCGCCTCACCGAGGACTCGCGCCTGCCGCTCGACCTCGACACCGGCCTCCGCCCGGAGGGACGCAACGGACCGGTCGTGCGCTCCTTCGCGTCCTACCGCGCCTACTACGAGCGCTGGTCGCTGACGTGGGAGGCCCAGGCGCTCCTCCGGGCGCGGGGCGTCGTCGGCGACAGCGGCCTCATCGCGGACTTCACCGCCCTCGCGGACCGCTTCCGGTACCCGGTCGGCATCGGCGACGCCGACGTCCGCGAGATCAAGCGGATCAAGGCCCGGGTCGAGAACGAGCGGCTCCCGCAGGGCGCGGACCCCACGCGCCACCTGAAGCTCGGCCGCGGCTCGCTGAGCGACGTGGAGTGGCTGGTGCAGCTGATCCAGCTGCAGCACGCGCACGACCACCCCGCCCTGCGTACGCCGACGACCACGGGCGCCCTCGACGCCGCCGTGGACGCGGGCCTCATGGACGCGGAGGACGCGGGGCGCCTGCGGGACGCCTGGGTGCTCGCGTCCCGCGTCCGATCCGCGATGACGCTGTGGACGAACCGCACCGCCGACGTGCTGCCTGCGGACCGGGCGGCGCTCGACGCGATCGCGCGGCTCCTGGAGTACCCGCCCGGCTCCGCATCGGTGCTCGAGGAGGAGTACCTGGGGGTGACGCGCCGCTCCCGGGCCGTCTTCGAGCGGCTCTTCTACGGCATCGACGACCGCCCGGATCCGCGCGGGGCCTGAGGCGTCCGCGGACGACCGGCTCGCGCCCCGGCCCGCGCCGGTCCGACGGCGACGGGCCGCCCTCCCGGAGGAGGACGGCCCGTGGTGCGGACGGCCGGTCAGAGCACGTCCGGGTGGCGATCAGACGCCGTAGTACAGCTCGAACTCGAACGGGTGCGGGCGCTGCGCGAGGGGCTTGATCTCCTTCTCGCGCTTGTACTCGATCCACGTCTCGATGAGGTCGGGCGTGAACACGTTGCCCGCCGTGAGGAAGTCGTGGTCGGCCTCGAGGGCGTCGAGGGCCGCACCGAGCGACGCAGGGACCTGCGGGATGTTCTTCGCCTCCTCGGGCGGGAGCTCGTAGAGGTCCTTGTCGACGGGCTCGTGCGGCTCGATGCGGTTCTTGATGCCGTCGATGCCGGCCATGAGCTGCGCCGCGAACGCGAGGTACGGGTTGCTCGAGGCGTCGGGCGCGCGGAACTCGATGCGCTTGGCCTTGGGGTTCGTGCCCGTGATCGGGATGCGGATCGACGCCGAGCGGTTGCCGGCCGAGTAGACCAGGTTGACGGGCGCCTCGAAGCCGGGGACCAGGCGGTGGTAGGAGTTCACCGTCGGGTTCGTGAACGCCAGGATCGCCGGCGCGTGCTTCAGGATTCCGCCGATGTACCAGCGGGCGAGGTCGGAGAGCCCGCCGTAGCCGGCCTCGTCGTAGAAGAGCGGCTTGCCGTCGTTCCACAGCGACTGGTGCGTGTGCATGCCCGAGCCGTTGTCGCCGAAGAGCGGCTTCGGCATGAACGTGGCCGTCTTGCCCCACTGCTCGGCCGTGTTCTTGACGATGTACTTGAACTTCAGGATGTCGTCCGCCGCGTGCACCATGGTGTCGAAGCGGTAGTTGATCTCGGCCTGGCCGCCCGTGCCCACCTCGTGGTGCGCGCGCTCGAGGATGAGGCCCGCGTCGATCAGCTTGAGGCTGATGTCGTCGCGCAGGTCGGCCTGCTTGTCGACGGGGCTGACGGGGAAGTAGCCGCCCTTGTACGGCGTCTTGTTGCCGAGGTTGCCGCCCTCCTCCTCGCGTCCCGAGTTCCAGGCGCCCTCCTCGGAGTCGACCGAGTAGAAGCTCGTGTGCTGGTTCACCTCGTAGCGGACGTCGTCGAAGATGTAGAACTCGGCCTCGGGGGCGAAGAACGCGGTGTCGGCGATGCCGGACGCGGCGAGGAACTTCTCGGCCTTCTTGGCCACCTGGCGCGGGTCGCGGGCGTAGATCTCGCCGTTGCGGGGGTTGTAGATGTCGAACACCATGATGAGCGTGCGCTCGATGCGGAACGGGTCGACGTACGCCGTCGTCACGTCGGGGATGAGCTGCATGTCGGACTCGTGGATGCTCGCGAAGCCGCGGATAGAGGAGCCGTCGAACAGCTGGCCGACGGAGAAGAACTCCTCGTCGACGGTCGACGCGGGGATGTTGAAGTGCTGCTGCACCCCGGGGAGGTCGGTGAACCGGATATCGAGGAACTTGACGTCGGTGTCCTTGATGAACGCGAGCACCTCGGATGAGTCTCTGAACATGTGGTGTCTCCAAAAGGGGGGCCGGAGCGGATGGGACTGACGGATTCAGCCTCTCCGACCCTAGGGGGAAGGGGTTACCTCGCCATAACCGCCGTGTTTCCGCGATGTTACGCAGACGACCCCGGGCGCGTCGCGAGCCCCCGGCATCCCCAGCGGATCAGGGGATCCGCGGGATGCGCGCCTAGGATCGGGAGGTGCCCGCGACTCCCACGTACCCCGAACTCGGCGATCCGTCCCGCAACCGCTGGCCGGGGGAGCGGCTCGGGCTCCCGGAGCGCGGACGCGGCTCCGTCGCCCGCGCCGGCCGCCGCATCCTGGGCATCTGCATCGACTGGGCCCTCGCCGTGCTCGTCTCCTGGGCCTTCTTCGCCTACGACGCCACGGCCACGCTCGCGGTCTTCGCGGTGATGCAGTACGTCCTGATCGTCACGCTCGGCGGGAGCGTGGGGCACGTCGTGCTCGGCATGCGCGTCCGGCCCCTCAGCGGCGGCTACGTGTCGCTGTGGCGGCCCGCCGTGCGCACCGTCCTCGTCTGCCTCGTCCTGCCCGCCGTCGTGTGGAACGCCGACCAGCGCGGACTCCACGACGTCTTCTCCGGGACGGTGCTCGTCCGCACCTCCTGACCGGCGGAGCGCGGATGCGGCCCGCGGGCCGGCCATCCGCCGGCCCCCGCGACGCGTGCCCCCGATGCCGCCGGGACCTCAGCCGGGCTCGCACCCCAGGTAGACGAGCTCCGGATCGACCCCGCCGAGGACGACGCGCGCCGGGGACCCCGCGCGCACCGCGCCGAGCTCCCGGCTCTCGGTCTCCCGGCCGTCGTCCGACCGCCCGGTCGTGACCTCGAAGCGGACCAGGGCGGCGCTGCAGTCCTCGGGGGCGGTCATGTCGAGGAGGGTGCAGGAGCTCGCGTCGACGCACTCGCTGGCACGGGAGGCGGGATCGAGGACCGCGACGACGGTCGCGCCCTGCGTGAGGTCGGCGCCGACGGTCGTGAACCGGGCGCGCGTGGAGTCCTGGAAGCTCACGAGCACGACGAGCACGCCCGCCAGCGCGCAGACCGCGGCGATGGAGGGTCCGAGGCCGCGTCGCGCCCGCTCGCGCCGTGAGCGCCCGTACGGCGACAGCCGCTCCGTGGTCGGGGAGGGGGACGGCGGACGCGGTGGTCCCGGCGGAGCGCCTGCCGGACGAGTACCGGCGGACGGGGCCGCTCCGGCGTGCGCGCGCTGGCTAAGCAGCAGGGCGTCGCGCGCCAGCGTCAGTTGGACGAACCGCTCGTGCGCAGCCCGCAGCTGCTGGGGGGTGGCCCCGGGGAGCCGGTCGGGATGCGTCTCCCGTGCGCGCCGTGCGTAGGCGCGGCTGATGGTCGGCCGGTCGGCGTCCGCGTCGACGCCGAGCAGCGCCGCAGCGGAGGCCGGATCCATGGGCTCAGTCTGCGCCGGGCGAGGAGCCCGCGCAAACGGCCGACGGGAGCGGGATCAGCGTGCCCGCGACGGGCGGACCTTGAACGGGTCGACGCCCTTGGGGATGGGCATGCTGTTCTGGCCCAGGGAGGTCAGGCGGTTGTTCACGGCCATGACCTCCGCCTTGGTGATCGTGCGGGGGAAGCGCTGGAGGCGTCCGGCGAGCTTGTGGAGCTCCACCGAGTCCGCGTCTGGACCCACGAAGACGAAGTGCACGGGGACGTTGGGGAGCACGCGGGCGATCTTGCGGCGCTCGTCCTCGAGCATGCGCGTCGTGCGGCTCTTCGGGCCCTCGCCGATGAGTGCCACGCCGGGGCGTCCCACCGCGCGGTAGACGGCGTCCTGCGACTTGCCGTTGACGGCGACCGGCATCTCGCTGCCGACCCACCCGCGCTTCAGGGAGCTGCGGAGGACGACGCCGACGGCGCCCGGCTGTCCCTTGATCTGCAGGTAGGCGGCGCGCTCGGCCTTCCGGCCCAGGACGATGAGGAACGCGAGGATGCCGGCGAACACCCCGGCGATGACGAACAGGATGGCGGTGAGCCAGTTGCCACCCGTCGCGAACACCGCGAGCAGGATGCCGACCACGATCGGCCCGGCCAGCGCCAGGAGCATCCACCAGACCGAGCTCTTGTCGTACCGGCGGGTCATCTGGAAGACCTGCCACATCTGCTTGATGCGGCCGGGTTCCTTGGGTGCCTTCGGAGAGGCTGTCTTGCGGGCCATGACGCCCACGATACCGGTGCCGGGGCTGATGCCGGGACCTGCGGCGCCGGTCCGGCGGCTCGGCTCCCCCACACGTCTCCATCGCGCCGGCGCGTCCCGGTTCCGCGCATGTGTCCGGCGGGCGGGCCTCGCCGCCGCACACTGCCGCCGACGCATCCCCGCGCCGTCCGTCCGAGGGCGCCCGCGGCGGGGAGGAGAGGACGAGGAGCGATGCACGGAGGACGCACGCGGCATCACGGTTCGGCCCCCAGGAGCCCGGAGGACCGGTCGGGCGCGCGGGAGGCGCGCCCCGAGGAGCGCGGGGGCACGGTCCGGCGGCGCCGGAGGGACGCCGCCGTGGAGGCCGGCACGACGGTCGCGGGGTACCGGCTCGTGCGGCTCGTGGGGAGGGGCAGCAGCTGCCAGGTGTACCTCGCCCGACCGGCGCATCGGGGGGCGACGCCGGATGCGCGCGCGGAGAGCGTCGCGGTCAAGATCGTGCCGCCTACCGAGCGCAGCCGAGGCGAGGCGGAGGTCCTCGCCCTCCAGGCCGTGGAGTCGGATCACGTGGTCGGCCTCGTCGACGTCGCGACCCTCGCGGACGGCGGTCTCTGCCTCGTGCAGCCGATCGCGTCGCGCGGGACGGCGGCGTCGCTCGTGGCGAGGAGGGGCGGGCTCACGCCGGGGGAGACGGTGACCCTCGTGGCGTCCGTCCTCCGCGGGCTCGGGGACCTGCACGAGGCCGGGATCGCCCATGGCGCGCTCGACCTGGGCCATGTCCTGATCGACGCGTCGGGACGTCCGCTGCTGTGCGGCCTGGGCTCCTCGCGTCCGTCGGCCGGCAGGGACGAGGCCGACGGCCGGAGCGCGGATCCGGTCGGGCAGGACCTCGTCCGTGTCGCGCGGATCGCCGAGGCGCTGCGGGATCCGGCGATCGGATGCCCGCGCGTGTCCGAGGAGCGGTGGGACTCGTGGGAGGAGCTCCTGGACGCCGTCATCCACGGGGAGTCCGACCTGTCGGCGCATGAGCTCGCGGACCGCCTCCTCGGTGTCGCGGACGCCGCCCCGCTGGCCGAGGCGGCCGTGCACGGCGGCGATGGACGGCAGGATCACGAGGTTCGCCCGGTGGACGTCGGACGGCTCCGGCCCGGACGAGCGCGCCCGGGGATCGATGCGCCTGCGCATGCGGACGAGGACGCGGAGGCGTGGGATGCGCGCGCCTCCCGCCGACGCACCGGCTCACGGGCTCCGGCGCGTCGGCATCGGGCGCCGCGCGACCGCGCCGCGACGCGGGCGGCC
>NZ_JAVCVL010000030.1:0-20246 GCF_032917815.1 Clavibacter sp. MX14-G9D
CAGGGGCGCGGCGGGCACGAACACCGGCGTCGGCGCGGCGACCGGCGGGTGCTCGGGGTTGACGCCGACGGGGTTCTCCGCCGTACGGGGCAGGTCGATCGCGGACGTCTGGTACTGGCCGCCCAGCTCGTCGCGCACGACCTCGCCGCCGATCAGCTCGATGACGCGCTTCTGCATCTGGTCGACGATGCCGGAGTCGTGGGTGGCCATGATGACCGTGGTGCCGTTGGCGTTGATCCGCTCGAGCACCTGCATGATGCCGGCGCTGGTCAGCGGGTCGAGGTTGCCGGTGGGCTCGTCGGCGAGGAGCACGGCGGGCTTGTTGACCACGGCACGCGCGATGGCGACGCGCTGCTGCTCGCCGCCGGAGAGCTCGTGCGGGAGCCGCTGCTCCTTGCCCTGCAGGCCCACCATGGCGAGCACGTCGGGGACGGCCTCCTGGATGAAGCCGCGCGACTTGCCGATCACCTGGAGCGTGAAGGCGACGTTGTCGAACACGGACTTGTTGGGGAGCAGACGGAAGTCCTGGAACACCACCCCGAGGCTCCGCCGGTAGTAGGGGACCTTGCGGCTCGACAGCTGGTTCAGCTGCTGGCCCAGGACGTGGATCGTGCCCTTCGTGGGCCGGTCCTCCTTGAGCACGAGACGCAGGAAGCTGGACTTGCCGGACCCGGACGCGCCGACGAGGAAGACGAACTCCCCCCGGAGGATCTCGAGGTCGACGGAGCTCAGCGCCGGTCGGGGGTTGCCGGGATACACCTTGGATACGTGGTCGAACCTGATCATGTCGGTACGACCCTAGGCACCCGACCCCCTGATCGCCGCATCGACTCACCGCGGGGAGCACTCCCCCGCACTCTCTCAGGCGCGGTCGGGCGACTTCCTCCAGCGGATCCCCGCGGAGATGAAGCCGTCGAGGTCGCCGTCGAAGACGTTCGACGGGTTGTTGACCTCGTGCTCGGTGCGGAGGTCCTTGACCATCTGATACGGCGCGAGGACGTAGCTGCGCATCTGGTCGCCCCAGCTCGCCGTGATGTTGCCGGCGAGCTCCTTCTTGGTGGCCGCCTCCTGCTCGCGCTGCACGAGGAGCAGGCGCGACTGCAGCACGCGGAGGGCCGCGGCGCGGTTCTGGATCTGGCTCTTCTCGTTCTGGCAGGTCACGACGATGCCGGTGGGGAGGTGGGTGATGCGCACCGCCGAGTCCGTGGTGTTGACCGACTGGCCGCCGGGGCCGGACGAGCGGAAGACGTCGACCCGCATGTCGTTCTCGGGGATCTCGATCGACTCGGTCTGCTCGATGAGGGGCACGACCTCGACGGCCGCGAACGACGTCTGGCGCTTGCCGGCCGAGTTGAAGGGGCTCATGCGCACGAGGCGGTGCGTGCCGGCCTCGACCGACAGCGTCCCGAAGGCGTAGGGCGCGTCGATCTCGAAGGTCGCCGACTTGATGCCCGCCTCCTCCGCGTAGGAGGTGTCGAGCACGGTGGCGCGGTAGTCGTGCTGCTCGGCCCAGCGCAGGTACATGCGCATGAGCATCTCGGCGAAGTCGGCCGCGTCGACGCCGCCGGCGCCCGCGCGGATCGTGACGACCGCGGGGCGCGGATCGAACTCGCCGTTGAGGAGCGTCTGCACCTCGAGCTCGTCCATGATCTTGGTGATGCCGTCGAGCTCGACGACCGCCTCCTCGGCGGATTCCTCGTCGTCCTTGGCCATCTCGACCAGCACGTCGAGGTCGTCGAGGCGGCGCTGCAGCTCGTCGATGCGCTTCAGCTCGGACTGGCGGTGGCTCAGGTCGCTCGTGACCTTCTGGGCCTTCTCGGTGTCGTCCCAGAGGTCGGGCTCGCCCGCCTGGGCGCTCAGCTCCTCGACCTCCTGCTGCAGGCGCTCGACGCCGACGACGGAGCGGATGTTGGAGTAGGTGTCGCGCAATTCTGTGATCCGCGAAGAGAAGTCCTGGTCGATCATGGTGCCGCCCAGCCTACCGTCCGGCCCGCAGGGACCGCCCGGACGCGGGCCCCGGCGCGAGTAGGGTCGGACGCGATGTCGACGCCCGAGCCCCCCTTCTCCCTGCGCTCGGTCGCCCTCCCGGCGCTGCTGCCCGCGCTCCTGTTCTCCATCGGCGAGGGCGCGATCATCCCCATCATCCCGATCGTCGCCGGCAGCCTCGGCGCCTCCCTCGCGATCGCCGCGTTCATCGGCGGCATGATCATGCTCGGCGAGCTCGTGGGTGACATCCCGAGCGGCGCCGTGGTGAGCCGGATCGGCGAGCGGACGGCCATGATCGGCGCGGCCTTCGTCTCCATCGGCGGCCTCGTGCTCTGCCTCCTCGCGCCGAACCCGCTCGTGCTCGGCGTCGGCGTCTTCCTCATCGGCGTCTCGACCGCGGTGTTCGCCCTCGCGCGGCACGCGTTCATGACGAGCTTCGTGCCGCAGGCGTACCGCGCTCGCGCCCTCTCGACCCTCGGCGGCACCTTCCGCGCCGGCTACTTCGTGGGGCCGTTCCTCGCCGCCGGCGTGATCCACCTGACGGGGGCGTCGCAGTCCGCGTTCGTGATCCACATCGTCGCGTGCCTCGCGGCCGCCGTGACGCTGCTCGTCCTGCCCGACCCGATGGACGTCGTGCGCCGCAACCGCGCGGCCGACCTGCAGAGCGCGGCCCCCGCGACGGCCGGCGAGCCGCAGGACGACGACTCGGTCGCCGCCGCCGCCGGCACCGCTCCCCCGGCCCGCGAGTCGGCGGGCCTCCTGCGGACGCTCTGGCGCTTCAAGGGCGTGCTCGTGAAGCTCGGATCCGGCGCCGCCCTCATCGGGTCGATGCGCGCGGGCCGTGGGGTCCTCCTCCCCCTGTGGGCCGTGAGCATCGGCATCTCGGACGCGAACACGGCGCTCATCATCGGCATCGCGGGCGGCGTGGACTTCGCCCTGTTCTACGCAAGCGGCCAGATCATGGACCGCTTCGGCCGCCTGTGGAGCGCCGTCCCGTCGATGGTCGGCCTCGGCCTCGGCTACCTGGTGCTCGCCCTCACCCCCGACCTCCCCACGGCCGTCCAGTGGTTCATCGGCGTCGCCATGTTCATGTCGGTCGCGAACGGCGTGGGCTCCGGCATCCTCATGACGCTCGGCGCCGACCTCGCCCCGCGCGAGGACCCGGCCCCCTTCCTCGGTGCCTGGCGCTTCACGGGCGACGCCGGCAGCGCCGCGTCCCCGCTCCTCATCGCCGCGCTCACCTCCGTCACGTCGCTCGCGGCGGCCAGCGGCGTGATGGGCGTGCTGGGGCTCATCGGCGCCGGCATCCTGATCCGCTACGTGCCGCGGTACGTCCCGCGGAAGCCGCGGCTGGCCGCCTGAGGGCCTCCCCCACGCGGAGGGCCTCCGGGGCGGGGCCGCTCATCCCCCACCCGCGGGACCGGGCGTCGCCGCACCCGGACCGACGAGCACGCTCCGGGCGGTGCTCGTGACGGTGATGCGGATGCCCTCGGGCGCAAGCAGCGAGGCGACGGGCGGCACCCAGCGGGCGGACAGCGCGACGCGGGCGCTCCGGCCGTCGGGGGACGTGGCCCCGTCGACGCGCAGGTCGCGGAGCCCCTCGACGGACTGCTCGGCCAGGTAGCGGGCCACCGCTGCGGCGACGCCCGCGTCGGTCAGCGGCGGGAGAGCGATGCGTCCGTCGTCGACGGCATCCGCCGGACCACCGCCGACGGAGTCGACGTCGAACGACTCGGCCCCGGCGAGCGCCGCGGCATCGGCCACGGAGAAGAGCCGGACGCGCTCGAGGTAGAGGGACGACGCCGCCGACACCATGAGGATCACGGCCAGGCCGAGTGCGCAGGCGGCGATCACGAGCGGCAGGACCGACCCCGCGTCCCCGTCGACCACGGTCCGCGGGCGCTCCGGGCCTCCCCGCTCCCGACGGGTCGCCGCGCCGCTCACCGGCCTCCGGGGACGAAGGCGGAGACCCGTTCCTCCGCATCCCCGTGGACGGCGATCGAGCCCGGCGCGTCGGGACCCGCGACGGGCGGGGCGAGCGGCAGGTCCGCCGCGACGCGGACGGTGACGTGCACCCGCGATCGCCGCGCATGGCAGCGGAGCGGATCCGGGGAGCAGGTGATGTCGAGCGCGATGCCGTCGGGCGCGACACCGTGGTCGGCGAGCGCCACGTCCACCGCGGACCGCGCCTCCCGGCGTCCGGCGACGTCGTCGGCGGCGCGCACGAATGCGCGGACCGCCTGCCGCGCCGCGCCCTCGGTGCCGAGCGCCGCGCCCTGGATCGCCGAGAGCGCCACGACGAGGTACACGAGGGGCACGAGCAGCAGCACCCCCGCCGTGATGAACTCCAGCGCCGCGGACCCGCGCTCGTCAGCCCAGTCGCTCGACAGCCGCATGACCGACGACCTCCATCCCGTGGTCGATGCCGACGAGCCCCACGAGGGGCAGCGTGGTCCGCACGGTGACACTCACGACGGCATGGCCGAGGGAGGTGCCGCCGCCCGCGCTCACGTCCTCGGCGTAGCGCGCGCCCACGGCCGTCGTGATCAGCTCGCGGGTCCGCTCCACGCCGTCGGCCCGCGTGGCCCCGGCCAGTGCCGCGGTGCGCGCGCCCTCGGCGGCCGCGTCGAGGACGGTGGTCCGAACGTGCAGCGCCAGCGCCAGCTGGACCACCGACAGCGCGAGGACGACGAGCAGGGCTCCGACCATGACGAACTCGGCGGGTGCCGAGCCCCGGTCGTCGCGCATCAGAACGACGTGACGCGGTCGATGGCCTGCGTGAACACGTTCTGCAGGAGCGGACCCGCCACGCCCCACAGGATGATGACGAGCCCCGCCGTCATCAGCGTGATGAGGACCCACCCAGGCACGTCGCCGCGGTCGTCCTCCCATCCGCGTCGGGATGTCGTGTCCCAGGGCCTGGCTGCTCGTCGGTCGGTCATGTCGTGCCTCTCGCTCGTGCCGATCCCGGGCGTCCCGGTCGGCGGTCGGATGGTGCGTCGGTCGGTCCCGGTCGTCCTACAGCCCGAGCTGCAGCACGAGGACGCCGGGGAAGAGCGCGAAGAGGATCGTGAGCGGCAGGATCAGGAAGACCAGCGGGACGAGCATGGCCACCTCCTTGCGGCCGGCGCTCTCGAGGAGGTCCCGCTTGGCGACCTCGCGGACGTCCTGCGCCTGCGCGCGCAGGACCTCCGCCAAGGGCGTGCCCCGCTCCAGGGAGCCGGCCAGCTGGTCGACGAGGCGGGACACGGGCGGGAGGGCGAGCCTCCGGGCCAGGTCCTCGAACGCGCGGGCGACGGCGATGCCCGTGCCCACGTCGGCGACGACGCGACCCAGCTCGCCCGCGAGCTCACCCGAGCCGACGCGGGCGACCCGGCGCAGGGCGTCCAGCAGGCCCTCGCCGGCGGCGAGGCTGAGCGCCAGGAACTCCAGGACCGTCGGCAGCTCCGCGGAGATCCGCGCCACCCGGCGCCGTGCCCTCCGGTCCAGCGCGGAGTCGCACGCGACCAGGCCGGTGACGGCGGCCACCACCGGCACGGCGACCAGCTGAGCCGGCGGCAGGCTCCCGGAGGTGAGGGCGGCGCCACCCACGAGGGCGACGACCAGGACACCGGTCGACGTCCCCAGGACCAGCGCGACGAGCTGGCGCGAGCGGTGCCGCTCCACGTCCTCCTCGGATCCGGACTGGCCGAGCAGCCTCTCGATCCGCTCGGTGCCGCCGAGCACGCGCGCGAGCGCCCGGCGCACGGGGACGACGGCAGGGGCGCCGAGCGTGCCCAGCACCGGCAGCGGATGCACCGTCGTGAGCGCGAGGTGCCGTCGGGCGCCCTCCGAGACGTCGAGGACGTGGGGCGCCACGCGGTCCAGCAGTCGGGCACGGCGGAAGCGCGGGACGGCGCCCATCATGGTCCAGGCGCCCATGCCGGCGACGAGCCCGAGCAGGGCACCCCACGGCTCGGCGGCGATCACGCGAACCACCTGCGGTCCTCGGGCAGTCGTCCGAGGGCGAGCATCGCGCGGTAGGCGACCGCGGAGACGACGAGCCCCACGACGATGACGACGGTCCCCGGCGCCGTGTCGTAGGCGGTCGCGGCCTCCGGACGCGTGGACAGGAGCGCCAGGATGATCCACGGCGCCGCGACGCCGAGCTTGGCCGCGTTGACGACCCAGGACTGCCGCGCCTCGGCCTCGCTGCGGATCGCGGCCTCCTCCCGCAGGAAGCGGGCGAGGCCGCGGAGCACGTCCGGGAGCTGCGTGCCGCCGACCTCGCGCGCCATCCGCAGCGTCTCCAGGATGCGGTCGGCGGTGGGATCGGCCAGCCGCTCCTTCAGCTCGTCGAGCGCGACGGCGAAGCTGCCCGTGGTGCGGTGGACGGCGGCGAACTCCTGGAACGCCGGACGGAGCACGGCGGGGCCCGCCACCGAGAGCGACGCCACCGCGTCCGGCAGCCCGAGGCCCGCCCGGACGGCGCTGACGAGATGATCTACGACATCGGGCCACACCGCGCGATGGGCCCGCCGGCGGGCGGAGGAGCGCGCACCCACGACGGCCCACGGGAGCACGAGACCCGTCCCGGCGGCGGCGAGCGCGGCACCGTCCACGCGGAGGACTGCCTCCACCAGCGCTCCCGCGGCGATGCCGACGAGCGCCGAGAGGGCGAGGAACGCGCTGACCGACACCTGGGGCAGGCCCGCGTGGGTCAGGCGGTCGTGGATGCGGGCGGTCGGTCCGCGCCCGGGATGCGGCCGTCCCTCGACCACCGGCCACAGGCGCGGCGCCAGGAGGAGGACGATCCCGGCACCGAGCGCGAGGCCGAGCGCGACGCTCACGCGGCCCCCACGAGGATCCGGAGCGGATCCAGCCCCGCCGCCCGGTACTTGGCCAGGTGCGCGGGCTGACCACCCGTGGCGGTGAGGACGCCGTCCTCGAGGGCGAACACGGAGCTGGCCTCGATGACCATGCCGCTGTTCCGCCCGCCCGGCGCGAGGATCTCGACGACGCGTCGGGCACCCGACGAACGGACCTCGAGGTGGACCACCAGGTCGACCGACGTCGCGACCGTGGGCACGACGAACGCCGCGTCGATGTTGCGCCCCGCCAGCAGCGGCAGCGTGCACAGCTTCACGAGCGCCTCCCGCGCGCTGTTCGCGTGGATCGAGCACATCCCGGGGACCCCCGAGTTGAGCGCGATGAGGAGGTCGAGGCACTCGGCCTCGCGCACCTCGCCGACCACCAGGCGATCGGGTCGCATGCGCAGCGCCTCCTTGATGAGGCGCCGGAGCGTGATCTCGCCCGAGCCCTCGAGGCTCGGCTGCCGGCACTGCAGCGCGACCACGTCGCGGCCCGCGGGATCCAGCTCGAAGGTCTCCTCCACCGTCACGATGCGGTCCGACGTGCGCGCCGAGGCGAGGAGCGCGTCGATCATCGTGGTCTTGCCCGTGTGCGTCGCCCCGCTGACGACGATGGAGAGGCCCGCGCGCACGCTCATGCGCAGGAAGTCGGCCGCCTGGGGCGGCAGGCTGCCGAGCGCGACGAGGTGCTCGAGGTCCCGGATGCGCCGCGAGAACTTGCGGATGTTGACCGCCCAGTGCTGCCGCGTGACGTCGGGGATGACGACGTGCAGGCGCGACCCGTCGGGCAGCGACGCGTCGACGAAGGGGGTCGAGAGGTCGACGCGACGCCCGGAGGACTGCAGCATCCGCTCGACGAGGTCCCGCACCTCCGCCTCCGACAGGACGAGCGGCGTCAGCTCCGGGACGCCCGAGCGCGCGACGAACACGCGGGTGGGGGCGTTGATCCAGATCTCCTCGATCGAGTCGTCGTCGAGGAGGGGCTGCAGGGCGCCGAAGCCCGTGATGCGCGCGAGCACCTGCCGTTCGGTGGCTGCCTCGTCGTCGAGGAGGCGGGAGTCGGAGCCGAGCGCCTGCTCGGCGAACCGGCGCACCTCCTCGCGGACGATGGCCGCGGTGCCGCCGGGGTCGGGCGACGCCCCGTCGTCGCGCAGGCGCTCCCGCACCCGACCGGCGATGGTGTCGAGGGGCGTCCGCGTCTGCACCCGCACAGGATGCTGATCAGGGGCGGTCGCCGCGGATCCCGTCCACAGGGGACGCGCCCCGCGGGCGGCTCGGGGTCAGTACCCCAGCTCCGCCTTCGCCGCCGCGTACGCCTGGCGCACCGCGGGCACGCCCGGGGCGTCGAAGACCTCGT
Source organism: Clavibacter sp. MX14-G9D (assembly GCF_032917815.1). Lineage (NCBI taxonomy): Bacteria > Bacillati > Actinomycetota > Actinomycetes > Micrococcales > Microbacteriaceae > Clavibacter > Clavibacter sp. MX14-G9D. Next base: position 8,194 of record NZ_JAVCVL010000030.1, read on the forward strand.
CGCCCGCGAGGGGCCACTCCGGGACGCTGCCCGTGAGGATCCACGCGGCCTGCTTCGCAGCGCCGTCGGCGACGAACTCGCCCGCGTCCGGCACGTGGATGGGGACGCCGAAGACGGTCGGCGCGATCTCGCGGACGGCGCGGCTCTTCGCCCCGCCGCCGATGAGGAGCACGCGCTCCACGCGCACGCCCTGGCGCGTGATGGCGTCGAGGCCGTCGGCCAGGCCGCACAGCATGCCCTCGACGTGCGCGCGGGCCATGGTCGCCGGCGTCGAGTTGCGGAGGGTCATGCCGTGCAGCGACGCGGTCGCGTCGGGCAGGTTCGGCGTGCGCTCGCCCTCGAAGTACGGGAGGAGCACGAGGCCGTCCGATCCCGCGGGCGCCTCGAGCGCGAGCTCGGACAGGCGTCCGTGGTCGACGCCGAGGAGGCGCGCGCCGCCGTCGAGCACGCGGGCCGCGTTGAGGGTCGCGATGAGCGGGAGGAAGTTGCCCGTGGCGTCCGCGAAGCCCGCGACCGTACCGGAGGCGTCGGTGATGGGATCCGCCGTGACGGCGAACACCGTGCCCGACGTGCCGATGGAGACGACCACGTCGCCCGGCACCGCGCCGAGACCGAGCGCGGCGGCGGCGTTGTCTCCCGCGCCGGGGCCGACCGGGATGCCGGCCGGGACGCCGGGGATGCCGTCTCCCGTGACGCCCGCGGACTCCCCCGGGCCGAGGACGCGCGGGAGGCCGACCGCGCGGCCGAGCGCGCGCTCGAGCAGGTCGAGGCGGTACTCCCCGGTGACGCTCGACCAGTACGCGGTGCCGCTCGCGTCGGAGCGGTCCGTGGCGAGGGCGGCGAGGTCCGGGGATCCGACGCCGTGGCCGACGAGGCGCCAGGTGAGCCAGTCGTGCGGGAGGGCGACGGCGGCGACGCGGGCCGCGTTCTCGGGCTCGGCGTCGCGGAGCCAGCGGAGCTTCGTGGCGGTGAAGGAGGCCACGGGGACGACGCCCGTGGCGCTCGCCCAGGCGTCGGCGCCCAGCTCCTCCCGGAGGTCGGCGGCGGCCTGCGCGGAGCGGGTGTCGTTCCAGAGGAGCGCGTCGCGGACGACCGCGCCCTGCTCGTCGAGGCAGACCATGCCGTGCTGCTGGCCGCCGACCGAGACGGCGGCGACGTCGTCGAGGCCTCCGGCGTCGGCGACGGCCGCGAGGAGGGCGTCCCACCACGCTGCGGGATCCACCTCCGTGCCGTCGGGGTGGGACGCGCGGCCGGAGCGCACCAGGGCGCCCGAGTCGAGGTCGCGGACGACCACCTTGCAGCTCTGCGTGGAGGAGTCGATGCCTGCTACGAGTGTCTTCGTTGTCACGATCAACATATTAGGGGGCGTCCTAAGCTGGGCGGGCACCCGCGGGAGTGGTGGAATCGGTAGACACGCAGGATTTAGGTTCCTGTGCTTTCGAGCGTGAGGGTTCAAGTCCCTTCTCCCGCACCGACCGTCACGCCGCGTCGACCGTCGAGCACCCCTCGACCGGGGGTGCGCGCATCACGGCGGGATCCGGGCCGCTGGCGATATCCTGTGCTGGCCGCAGGTCGCTTCCGCGCGCCCCGCGACCCACCACGACTGGAGCCCCACGTGCATCCCCTGCTCTTCGACTTCCTCGACTCGACGACCCTCATCGAGTCGTTCGGGGGATTCGCCCTCATCGGGATCTGCCTCATCATCTTCGCCGAGACGGGCCTGCTCTTCGGCTTCCTCTTCCCCGGCGACACCCTCCTCGTCATCGCGGGGCTGACCCTGCCCGGCATCACGGGGATCGACATCTGGTGGATCTGTCTCGCCATCGCGTTCTCGGCCTTCGCCGGAGGCGAGGTCGGCTACCTGATCGGCCACAAGGCGGGACCGAAGGTCTTCGAGCGCAAGGACTCCGGCATCTTCAGCCGGCAGAACGTCGTCCGCACGAACGCGTTCTTCGCCCGCTTCGGCGGCCTCGCCGTCATCGCGGCGCGCTTCGTGCCGATCGTCCGCACCTTCGCGCCCATCGCCGCAGGCGTCGGGCACATGGACTACCGGAAGTACTCGTTCTACAACGCCGTCGGCGCCGTCATCTGGGGCGCCGGCCTCACCTGGCTCGGCAACCTGCTGAACGGCTTCCCGCCCATCCGCGACTTCGTCACGCACTACATCGACTACGTGCTCCTCGGTGCGGTCTTCGTGACGCTCGTGCCCACGGCGATCCACTTCCTCCGCGCCCGCAAGCACGCCCGCGACGAGGAGGCGGCCGGAGTCGCCCACGACGGCCAGGACCTCGCCCTCGCGCCGGAGAACTTCGACCAGGACCCCTCGAACGACCCGCGCCGCTGAGGCGCGTACCGATCCGGGTCGCGATCGCGGGCGCGGCGGACGGCGATGCGTCGCACGCCCCGTGGACCGGTCGGCGGCAGCGGACCCGCGCCGTCAGACGTGGTGCCGGTGCTCGTGCCCGGCGTGCTCCTCGGGCTCCAGCTGGAACGTGCTGTGCTCCACGTCGAAGTGGTCGTCGAGGCAGCCGGCCAGCCGGTCGAGCAGCTCGCCCGTGCGACCCTCGCGGAACACCTCCTGCTCCACCACGACGTGCGCGGTGAAGACCGGCGAACCGGAGGTGATGGCCCAGACGTGCACGTCGTGGACAGCGGTCACGCCGGGCGTCTCCAGCAGGTGCGCCCGGATCCGCTCGGGCTCCGTGCCGGCGGGCGTCGACTCGGAGAGGACGTGCACCACGTCACGGAGCAGGATCACCGCGCGCGGCACGATGAGCGCCGCGATCACGAGCGAGGCGACGGCGTCCGCGCGGCCGAACCCGGTGAGCGCGATCACGATGCCGGCGGCGATGGTCGCGACCGACCCGAACGCGTCGCCCAGCACCTCGAGGTACGCGCCGCGCAGGTTGATGGACGTCCCCGCTCCCCCGCGGAGGACCAGCAGGGCGACCACGTTGGCGACGAGCCCGATGCCGGCCGCGAGGAGCATGATGCCGGCATCGACCTCCGGCCCCTCCGGTGCGAGCAGCCGCTCGACGCCGTGCACCGCCACGTAGACGGCGACGCCCAGCAGGATCAGGCCGTTCACGAGGGCGCCGAGCACCTCGCCGCGCTGGAATCCGAAGGTGTGGCGGTCGGTGGCCGGGCGCGCGGCGACGATCGTCGCGACGAGCGCGATGCCGAGGCCGAGCAGATCGCTGGTCATGTGACCGGCGTCGGCGAGCAGGGCGAGCGAGCCGGAGACGAGGGCTCCCACCACCTCGACCAACAGGACCGTGGCGGTGATCGCGATGGCGATGACCAGGCGCCGACGGTCGGTCGTGGCCGCGCCGTGATCGTGCGTGCCGTGGCCCATGCGTCCACCGTACGGGCCCGCGAGCGCGCCGATCCACCCGGCGCCGCAGTCGGGAACGACTCCCGCTCTCACGAGGTCGGGGACGGGCCCTCAGCCCTCGCCGAGGAGCTCCCGACGGACGACCGGCATGATCGCGTCGAACGCCCGCGCACGGTGGCTGACGCGGTTCTTCTCGTCCGCGTCGAGTGCCGCGGCGCTCGCTCCCCCGGTCGCCGGGCGGAACACCGGGTCGTACCCGAATCCGCCGTCGCCCTGCACCTCGCGGAGCACGGTCCCCTCCCACACGCCCGTCGCGGTCCGCTCGACCAGGCCCTCCGCCGTCGGCACGACGAGCGCCGCGGCGCAGACGAACCGCGCGCCGCGATGCCCGTCCGGCACGTCGCCCAGCTGCCAGAGCAGGAGCTCGAGGTTCTTCACGCTGTCGCGCGCCGGGCCCGCCCAGCGCGCCGAGAAGATGCCGGGCGATCCGCCGAGGACGTCGACGGCGATCCCGGAGTCGTCGGCGAGGGCCGCCCGCCCCGTGTGGAGAGCCGCGGCACGCGCCTTCACGAGCGCGTTCTCCTCGAAGGTGATCCCGTCCTCCACGGGCTCGGGACCGTCGTAGGCGACGAGGTCGATGCCGGCGAGGCGGGATCCGAGGATCCGGCGGAGCTCCTCCACCTTGTGGGCGTTGTGCGTGGCCAGGACGAGCGGGATCACCGGGCGCTCCTCAGCGCCCGAGGGCCTGGGCCTGCAGCGCGGTGAGCGTGGTGCCGCCCCCGAGCGCGAGGTCCAGCAGGGCGTCGAGCTCCGCGCGGTCGAAGGGCGCGCCCTCGGCGGTGCCCTGAACCTCGACGAAGGAGCCGCTGCCCGTCATGACGACGTTCATGTCGGTCTCGGCGCGCACGTCCTCGACGTAGGCCAGGTCGAGCAGGGGCTTCCCGTCGACGATGCCCACGGAGACCGCCGCGACGCTGTCCTTCAGCGGCGTGGCGCGCTGGGCGATGAACTTCCGCTCGCGGCCCCACTCCAGCGCATCCGCCAGCGCGACGTAGGCGCCCGTGATGGCCGCGGTCCGGGTGCCGCCGTCGGCCTGCAGGACGTCGCAGTCGATGACGATCGTGTTCTCGCCGAGCGCCTTCATGTCGACGACGGCGCGGAGGCTCCGGCCGATGAGGCGCGAGATCTCGTGCGTGCGGCCGCCGACCTTGCCCTTCACGGCCTCGCGGTCCATGCGCTCGTTCGTGGCGCGCGGGAGCATGGCGTACTCGGCGGTGACCCAGCCCTGGCCGCTGCCGGCCTTCCAGCGCGGGACGCGGTTCGTGAAGGAGGCGGTGCAGAGGACGCGCGTGCGCCCGAAGGAGATGAGGGCGGATCCCTCGGCCTGCTCGCTCCAGTTCCTCTCGATGCTGATCTCGCGCAGCTGGTCGGCGGCGCGGCCGTCGTGGCGGGTGGTGTCGTCGGTCATGTGCGGCCTCGGCTCGGATCGGGGGTGGACGGGGTGCCGACGGCGTCCGGAGGCGTCGCCGCGTCCGTCCGCATCCGGCGGGGAAGGGGGATGGCGCCCGTCTCGACGAGCTCCACGTGCGAGACGCCGGCGCCGAGCATGCGGTGCGCGAGCGTCTCGAAGTCGGACGCGCTGCCGCCGGTGGCCTCGTAGCGGATGACCGGCGGAGCGTCCGTCCGCCGCTCGAGGCCCGCGGACACGAGCTCCCGGTAGACGTCCTTGGCGGTCTCGGTGTCGCTCGAGACGAGCGTCACGTCCGGGCCCATGAGCAGCGAGATCGCACCCTCGAGGAACGGGTAGTGGGTGCAGCCGAGGACCAGCGTGTCGACGCCGGCGGCGCGCAGGGGCGCGAGGTACTCCTCCGCCGCCGCCATCAGCTCGGGGCCCGACGTCTCGCCGCGCTCCACGAACTCGACGAAGCGCGGCGCCTCCGCGGAGGTCAGGGCGAGGTGCGGTGCGGCGGCGAAGGCGTCGTCGTAGGCCCGGCTCGTGACCGTGGCGTGGGTCGCGATGACGCCGACTCGATGGTTGCGGGTGACGCTGACCGCCGTGCGGACGGCGGGCTGGATGACCTCGACGACCGGGATGTCGTAGCGCTCCCGGGCGTCCCGGAGCATGGCGGCCGACGCGGTGTTGCACGCGATGACCAGCATCTTCACCCCGCGCTCCACGAGGTCGTCGAGGACCGCGAGCGCGTAGCGGCGGACGTCGGCGATGGGCTTGTCGCCGTAGGGGGTGTGCGCGGTGTCGCCGATGTAGATGATCGACTCGCGCGGCAGGAGGGTCGCGACGGCGCGGGCGACGGTGAGGCCGCCGACGCCGGAGTCGAAGATCCCGATCGGCGCGTCGCTCATCCCGTCAGCCTACCGGCGGGCCCCTGCTGCGGAGCCCGAGGGCGGCCGTCACCCGCGACGGGCCGCCCGGTCACAGCGATCGCCGCGCATCCTCCTGGGCGAGGAGCTCCGGCAGGTCCTTCAGCCGCCTCAGCCCGGCGAGCGGCTGGTTCATGCGCGCGTTGCCCTGCAGGCGGTCGCGGTTGCGGTCGAGGAACCACCAGTACCCCGCCGTGTAGGGGCACGCCGTCGGGCCGACCCGCACCTTGGGGTCGAACGGGCAGCCGGAGCAGTGGTCGGTCATGCGGTCGATGTACGCGCCGCCGGCGGCGTACGGCTTCGTCGCCATGCGGCCGCCGTCGGCGTGCAGCGCCATGCCGACGACGTTCGCGGGCATGACCCACGGCGTGCCGTCGACGAAGGAGTCGATGAACCAGTCGTTCATGGCCTTCGGGTCGTAGCCGCGCTGGAGCGCGAGGTTGCCGAGGATCATGAGCCGCTCGATGTGATGCGCCCAGCCGTACGTGCGCACCTTGTCGACCACGTGCGCGAGGCACGCCGCCTCGATGCCGGAGGCGTCGAGGCGCTGCAGCGCGGTCGGCACCCCGCGGTGCGCGTCGAGGCGGTTCTCGGACGCGTAGTCCTCGTCGAAGGCCCAGTAGAGGTGCCACACGTAGTCGCGCCAGCCCATGATCTGCCGCACGATTCCCTCGACGCTCTGGATGGGGGCCCGACCCGCCGCGTGCTCGGCGACGATGCGCTCGATGACGTCCGCGGGATCCAGCACGCCCATGTTCATGGTCGCGCTGAGGAGGGAGTGGGCCATGGTCCAGTCGCCCGAGAGGGACGCGTCCTCGAACGGCCCGAAGTCGTTGAGCCGGCTGGCCACGAAGTCGTCGAGCGCGGCGCGTCCCTCCTCCGGCGTCACGGCGAAGCGCCGGGGTCCGTCCTCCCCCACGAGGTGCACGACGCCCTCGCGCTCCCAGCGGTCGAGGTCGGCGCGGACCTCGGCATCGATGTCGTCCTCCTCCGGCCACCACGGCTCCGGCAGCCCCAGCGTCGTGGCGCCGCGCGGCGGCCTCTCCCGGTTGTCGTGGTCGAAGTTCCAGCGCCCGCCGACCGGGTCGTCGCCGTCCATGAGGATGCCCGTGCGCGCCCGGGACCACCGGTAGAAGTCCTCCATGACGAGCCGGTTCGAGGTGCGCCCCGCCATCCACTCGGCGAACTCCTGCTCGCTGGTGACGAAGCCGCGGCTCGGCAGCACCTCGGCGCCGATGTCGGCGACGAGGCGCCGCAGGCCGCGGGATGTGGGATCGACGACCTCGAGGTCGCGCCGGTCGGCCACGACGTCGCGGTAGTGGTCGACCTGGTGGAACTCGACCCGGTCTCCCAGCGCACGGGCGCGGTGCCGGATGCCGGACAGGATGAGGTGCGCCTTGGCCCGGTGGTAGGGCCGCCGCGCGAGCAGGCCGCGCGACTCGATGAGCAGCATCGGCCCGCCGTCGTCGAAGTGGTCGCCCAGCTGGTCGGCGAGGATCCATCGGGTGCGCTGCATGGTGCGACCCTAGGCGGGACCCCCGTCACGCGTCCGGGGCGTGCGCCAGGCGGATCGGGCCGGCCGACGAGCGCCGCCCTAGGCTGGACGCGTGCACCAGGCGACCTCCCTCCTCACCGACCGCTACGAGCTCACCATGCTGGACGCCGCCTTGAAGGCCGGCACCCACGACCGCGAGTGCGTCTTCGAGTGCTTCGCGCGGCGCCTCCCCACCGGCCGGCGGTTCGGCGTCGTCGCGGGCACGGGACGGCTGCTGGAGCTCATCCGCGACTTCCGCTTCGGGGACGACGAGCTCGAGTACCTGCGGTCCGAGCGCGTCGTGGGCGAGGAGGCCCTCGCCTGGCTCGCCGACTACCGCTTCCGCGGGCGGATCACGGGCTACCGCGAGGGCGAGGTCTACTTCCCGGGCTCTCCGCTGCTCACGATCGAGGCGCCGTTCGCCGACGGGGTGATCCTCGAGACCCTCGTCCTCAGCGTGCTCAACTACGACAGCGCGGTCGCCAGCGCCGCCGCCCGCATGGTGCAGGTCGCCGGCGGGCGCCCCCTCGCCGAGATGGGCTCGCGGCGGACCGGCGAGCGGTCGGCGGTCGCCGCCGCACGCGCCGCGTACGTGGCGGGCTTCAGCGCGACCTCGAACCTCGAGGCGGGTCGCACCTGGGGCGTCCCCACGATGGGGACGGCCGCCCACTCCTTCACCCTGCTGCACGACACGGAGGAGCAGGCCTTCCAGGCGCAGGTAGCGGCGCTCGGCGCGGGGACGACGCTCCTCGTCGACACCTACGACGTCCGCGAGGGCGTGGAGACCGCGGTCCGGGTCGCCGGGACGGGCCTCGGCGCCGTCCGGCTCGACTCCGGCGACCTGCCGGTGCTGGTGGGCGAGGTGCGTGCCCAGCTCGACGCGCTCGGAGCGACGGGCACGCGGATCACCGTCACGAACGACCTCGATGAGCACGGCATCGCCGGCCTGGCCGCGTCCCCGGTGGACTCGTACGGTGTCGGCACGTCGCTCGTGACCGGATCCGGCGCTCCCGCCGCGGGCATGGTGTTCAAGCTGGTCGCGCACCGCGATGCCGGCGGGCAGGGCGAGTGGGTGCCCGTCGCGAAGCGGTCCACCGGGAAGCAGAGCCGCGGGGGCCTCAAGGGGGCGCTGCGGCGGCACGACGCCCAGGGCACCGCGACGGCGGAGCTCGTGACGGTCGGACCGCACCCGGAACCGCTCCCCGGCGACCGCGACCTCCTCGTCACGCTGGCCGAGGACGGGCAGCCCGACGCCCGGTGGATGGGCCGGGCGGGCACGTCCGCGGCGCGCGAGCACCATGCCCGCGTCGTTCGCGACCTGCCGGTGCAGGCGTTCCGGCTGCGCGCGGGCGACCCCGCGCTCCCGACGGAGCAGGGCTCCGTCTGAGCCGCATCGCGCAGGCCCGCCGCGGAGCGCAGGAGCCGCCTACTCGTCCTTCATGCGCTCGTAGATGCGCTTGCAGTCGGGGCAGACGGGGAACTTCTCGGGATCGCGGCCGGGCAGCCACTTCTTCCCGCAGAGCGCCTTGACGGGCTTGCCGCTGAGCGCGGACTCGAGGATCTTGTCCTTCTTCACGTAGTGCGAGAAGCGCTCGTGATCGCCGGGCTCGATCGTCTCCTGCTCGAGGAGCTCCTCGAGCTCGCGGTCGAGGGTGTCGGTGCCGCCGCCCTGCGCGGGTCGGCCGGGGTCCTGTTCGATGCTGAGGATGACCATCCGCCCAGTGTACTTTTCCCGTGCGCCGGAACCCGCGGAGCGGGTGGACGCAGCCGATTCCACGGCCCGTCGTGCCCCGCGGGTCAGTGCCGCTGCGCGAAGGCCAGCAGCTCGGGACCCCGGCGCTCGAATACGCGGCCGCCGCCCGCGACCCCCGCGACGAGCGTCACCAGGCCGATGCCGAGCCCGACGACGAGCGACCATGCCGGGTACGCGCCCCCGTGCGCGAGGCCCAGTCCGCCGAGCCAGGCGGACGGCAGCGCGAGCACGACGGTGGCGATGAAGGTGAGCGTGGGGACCGTGGAGCCGCCGGCCCCCGACGTCTGCGGCGCGTGGAACGGGCTGTCCCCGGGGCGCGAGGCGGGATACGGGAACCGCGCGGAGAAGAGCGAGGAGAGCCCCACGCCGATGAGCAGGACCCCCGCGCTGACGCCGATCACGGACGGCAGCACGGATGCGTCGCCGAACCCGAGCGCGCTGAGCGGCGCGCCGATCGCGATGAGCGGAACGCCGATGGCGAGGACCGGCACGATGCGCCCGATGCGGTCCGCGACCCCGCGGATGCCGGACACCACGTGCAGCCAGACCGCGGTGTGGTCGTGCGCGGTGTCGTTGTGCACGCTCCAGCCGAGGAACAGCGCCATCACGGGAAGGGGCACCAGCGCGAGCACGTGCGCGTCCACGTCGACGATGACCAGGGGCACGAGGAGCACGAGCGGGAGCACGGGGATCAGCACGAGGGTCGCGCGGTAGCGCGGGTCGCGGATCCAGTACGTGACGCTCCGAGCGGCCACCGCGCCGGTGGGCGAGGCGCCGAACCGGCCGAACCAGCCGAGGCCGGACCGGGCGGGACCGCCGCCCGTGCGGTCCGGCGCGGTGAGCGCCCACGGGACCAGGCGCAGCCAGGCGAGCGCCAGCAGCGCCGCCGACAGGAGGGCGACGAGGAGCATGCCCGCGGCGGGTCCCGCGTCGCCCGCGACCGCGGCCGCCGGTGCGGCCCAGGCCGCGCCGATGGGGGTCCAGGCGAGGATGCCCAGGATCCCGCGGGCGGGTCGGAGCCCGTCGTCGAGGAGGTCGGCCTGCGCGAGCGCGACCACGGCGGGCACCAGCAGCACGGCGACGAGGCCCGCGGCGAGGCCCGTCGCCTCCCGCGCCCGGCGCGTGCTGAGCAGCACGCCGGCGAGCACGGTGGCGATGCGCGCGACGAGCACGCAGGTGACGACGGCGGCCAGGGCGGCGACCACGGCGACGACCCCCGTGACCGGATCCCGGGACCAGGTGACGACGGTGGTCATCGCGACCACGACGAGCACGACGCCCGGCACGCTGGCCAGGGCGGCGACCCCCAGCGCCAGGGCGAGGCGCCGCGGCTCGATGCCGTACGGCGCGAAGCGCCGAGGGTCCATGGCGTCCTCGGATCCGAGGACCAGGGGCACCAGGAGGGCCCCGAGGACGACGAGGGAGCCCCCGGCCACGACGACGTCGCGGGCCGAGTCGACGTCCGCATCGCGGAGGCCGGCGAGAGCCCCGACCGCGAGCACCGTGACGAGGATCCCGTACACGCCGGCGGCGACGATGCCGAGCACCTGCCAGGGGCTGCGGCGGAAGGCGTTGGCGAGGAGGGCGAGCCTCAGTCGGAGAACGAGTGCAACCACGAGAACCCCTCCGCCGTGCGACGACCGCCGGCCAGCGCCACGAACCGCTCCTCGAGGGAGCGTCCCGCCCGGACCTCGTCCATCGTGCCCGCGGCCAGCACCCGGCCGTTGACGATGATCGCCACGTGGTCGCATATCCGCTGGATGAAGTCCATGCCGTGGCTCGACAGCACGACGGTGCCGCCGTGCGCCACGTAGTCCTGCAGGATCTCGACGACGTTCGCCGCCGAGACGGGGTCGACCGACTCGAACGGCTCGTCGAGCACGAGCATGCGCGGCGAGTGGATCATAGCGCAGGCGAGCGCGACCTTCTTCGCCATGCCGGCGGAGTAGTCGGTGACGAGCCGGCCGACGGCGTCCTCCAGGCCGAAGGCCTCGATGAGGTCGGCCGCGCGGCTGCGGATCTCCGCGTCGTCGAGCCCGCGGAGCGCCCCGGAGTAGTGCAGGAGCTGCGCGCCGGTGAGGCGGTCGAAGAGGCGGAGCCGATCGGGCAGGACGCCGATGCTGCGCTTGGCGGCGAGCGGGTCGCGCCACACGTCGATCCCGTTGACGGTCACGGTGCCGCCGTCAGGACGCAGCAGGCCGGTCACCATCGACATGGTCGTGGTCTTGCCGGCGCCGTTGGGGCCGACGATGCCGTAGAACGACCCGGCGCGCACCGTGAGCGCGATGTCGTCGACGGCGACCTTCTCGTCGAACCTCTTGGTGAGGCCCTGGATGACGAGGACGTCCTCCCCCAGCTCCGGAGCCGCGGCGCGGTCGCCGCGGACGGACGGGGTCAGCGCGGTCTCCCGCACCCCGGGGAGATCGGGACGCGTCGGGCGCGGTGCGGTGAGGCTGTCGGTCCGCACGGTGACCGCGCGGGGCGGCGCGGGCTCGACCTCGGGCTCGGCGTCGACCTCGTCGGCCTCCGGGTCGTCATCGGCGTCGGATTCCGCAGCAGCGGGCTCCGCCGCGGTCGGTCCAGGGGAAGCGGGCTCTGCATCCGCGACGGGCGCCGCATCCGCCTCGTCCTGCGTGCCGCCCTCCGACCCGGCGCCGGTCTCCGTGTCGGATCCGGGATCCGCGGCGGGGCGCGACTCCACGTCCTCCCCACGCTCCGGGAGCTCGGCGGCGGCGTCGGGGTCGGGGTCGGCCTCAGGGGCGGCGTCGGCAGCCTGGGAGAACAGCCCCTGCAGCTCGGCGACGCCGTCCTCGGGGGCCTCGTCGGAGCGCTCCGTGCCGACCGGCGCGACGGCCTCGTCAGCGGCGTCCGTGGAGGACCCGGGATCCGGCGCACGGTCATCGGAGCCGTCGTCGATCGCGTCCTGGGCGTCAGGAGCGGGAACGCCCGCGTCGGACGCTGCTGCCGAGCCCGCCGCGTCGGCGGCCGGGACCTCCCCGGCGCTCCCCGCCGGCCGCTGCACCCGCGTGCGGCGCCGCACGCGGGGCGGTCGA
>NZ_JAVCVL010000300.1:0-2485 GCF_032917815.1 Clavibacter sp. MX14-G9D
CCGCGGACGGCGGGCAGCGCGACGACGGCATGGCTGACGGTGAAGGGCACGGTCCATCCTGACGCGATCCGGCCCGGCTCCGCTCCGCCCACCCGGCCCGCCGTCCCCGCCCCGCGCACGGCGGCTGCGCCCGCCGCTCCCCCGCCGGATGCGCCCGCCGTGGGGCGCGGATCGTCCCCGACCCCCTACCGTTGAGGCATGAGCACTGACGACACCGCATCCACCCCCGACGCGGACGCCGCCCCCCGCACGACCTTCAGCGACCTCGGCCTCTCCGACCAGGTGCTCAAGGCACTCAAGGACGTCGGCTACGAGACCCCCTCGGCCATCCAGGCCGCCACGATCCCCTCCCTCCTCTCCGGCCGCGACGTCCTCGGCGTCGCCCAGACCGGCACCGGCAAGACGGCCGCGTTCGCGCTGCCGATCCTCTCCAACCTCGACGTCGCGCAGAAGACGCCGCAGGCGCTCGTGCTGGCGCCCACGCGCGAGCTCGCGCTCCAGGTGTGCGAGGCCTTCGAGCGCTACGCGTCCGGCATGCGCGGCGTGCACGTGCTGCCCGTGTACGGCGGCCAGGGCTACGGCGTGCAGCTGTCGGCGCTCCGCCGTGGCGTGCACGTGGTAGTCGGCACCCCCGGGCGCATCATGGACCACCTCGACAAGGGCACCCTCGACCTGTCGCAGCTGAAGTTCCTGGTGCTCGACGAGGCCGACGAGATGCTGAAGATGGGCTTCGCGGAGGACGTCGAGACGATCCTCGCGGACACGCCGAAGTCGAAGCAGATCGCGCTGTTCTCGGCCACGATGCCCGCGCAGATCCGCCGCATCTCGGGCAAGTACCTGCAGGACCCCGAGGAGATCACGGTCAAGAACAAGACCACGACCTCCGCGAACACCACGCAGCGGTACCTCATGGTGTCGTACCCGCAGAAGGTGGACGCCCTCACCCGGATCCTCGAGGTCGAGAACTTCGAGGGCATGATCGTGTTCGTCCGCACCAAGAACGAGACGGAGACGCTCGCCGAGAAGCTCCGCGCCCGCGGGTACGCGGCCGCCGCGATCTCGGGCGACGTCGCGCAGGCGCAGCGCGAGCGCACGGTCGAGCAGCTGAAGTCCGGCAAGCTCGACATCCTCGTCGCCACCGACGTCGCGGCCCGCGGCCTCGACGTGGAGCGGATCAGCCACGTCGTCAACTACGACATCCCGATCGACACCGAGTCCTACGTGCACCGCATCGGCCGCACGGGTCGCGCCGGGCGCAGCGGCGCGGCCATCAGCTTCGTCACGCCGCGCGAGCGCCGCCTCCTCACCGCCATCGAGAAGGCCACCCGCCAGCCGCTCACCGAGATGCGCATGCCGAGCGCGGAGGACGTGAACGTCACGCGCCTCACCCGCTTCGACGACGCCATCACGGCGGCGCTCGACGACCGCGAGCGCCTCGACGCGTTCCGCGACATCGTGGGCCACTACGTGAACCACCACGACGTCGTCGAGTCCGACGTGGCGGCGGCCCTCGCCATCGTGGCGCAGGGCGACACGCCGCTCCTCCTCTCCGCCGACGACCTGCGCCCGCCGCGCGTCGAGCGCGAGCGCCGCGACGACCGCCCGTCCCGCGACGGCGACGACCGCGGCGAGCGCCGCCCCCGCCCCGTGCGCGGCAGCGGGAACATGGCCACCTACCGCATCGACGTCGGCCGCCGGCACCGGGTGGAGCCGCGCCAGATCGTCGGCGCGCTCGCCAACGAGGGCGGCTTCAGCCGCGAGGACTTCGGCCACATCGACATCCGTCCGGACTTCTCGCTGGTCGAGCTGCCCGCCGGCCTCGACCAGGACAGGCTCGACCGCCTGTCGAGCACGCAGATCAACGGCCGGCCGATCGACATCCGCCCCGATCGCGGCGGCCCCCGTGCCGCCGAGCGCGGCGCGGCGCCCGAGCGCCGGGGACGCAAGCCCCGCGACTGATCCGCGGAGCCTCCCCCGGGGAGCCTCCGCGCGACGCCGACGACGGCCCGTCCCCGACCGTGGGGGCGGGCCGTCGTCGCGTCCCGGCGGCCCGGCCGCCGGGTCCGATCGCGGCCGGTAGCGTGGGCCGATGGATCCCGTCACCCTCCGCACCCCGCGCCTGACGCTGCGTCCGCCCGTCGTGGGCGACGTCGACGCGATCGCGGCCGCCTGCCGGGATCCGGCGATCCAGCGCTTCGTCCCCGTCCCCGTGCCGTACGGCCGCGACGACGCGGTCGCGTACGTCACCGGCCTCTGCGCCGACGGCTGGGCCGCCGGCGACCGCCTCACCTGGGCCGTGGTCGAGGGCGACGCGCTCGTCGGCACGGTCGGCCTGCACGACGTCGCGGACGGCGCCGCGGAGATCGGGTACTGGCTCGCGCCCGGGGCACGCGGTCGCGGGCTCATGCGGGAGGCGGCCGCAGCCGTCGTCGGCCACGGGTTCGGCAGGGTGCCGGGCCTCGGCCTGGCGCGCATCGGCTGGCGG
>NZ_JAVCVL010000301.1:0-2478 GCF_032917815.1 Clavibacter sp. MX14-G9D
CGCGGGCGGAAGGTCCGCGGGCGCTCCGGTGACGACGTCCGCCCCGAGCCGGCGCACGGCGGCCTCCACGCGGGCGACGTCGAGGAGCGCGCGCTCGGCCGCGGCGGCGCGGTACACGGCCGTGCGGCCGGTGCGGTCGGCGGCGCGCTGGGCGAGGCCGGGATCCACGACCGCCGCCACCAGCACGTGGTGCGTGCGCGTGAGCTGCGGCAGGACCTGCAGCAGCGCCGTGGAGCTGCCGGGGGAGTCGATGGACGTGAGCAGCACCACGAGGGAGCGCTGCGTCACGATGCGGCGCACGAGCGCGGGGACGGCGGTCCAGTCCGTCTCGAGGAGCTCCGGGTCCACCGGGGCGAGCGCGTCGACCATGCGGGAGACGACGTCGCCGCCGGATCCCGCGCGCACCCGGGCGCGCACCCGCCGGTCGTGCGCCACCATGTCGACGCGGTCGCCGGAGCGCGTCGCGAGGGCGGCCAGCAGGAGCGACACCTCGAAGGCCGTGTCGAGCCGCGTCTCGTCCTGGATCCGCCCCGCGGCCGTGCGCCCGGTGTCGAGCACGAGCACGACGCGCCGGTCGCGCTCGGGCCGCCAGGTGCGGACGACCACGTCCTGCCGCCGGGCGGTCGCGCGCCAGTCGATGGAGCGCACGTCGTCGCCGCGCACGTAGTCGCGCAGGCTGTCGAACTCGGTGCCCTGCCCGCGGACCATGAGAGCGGTGCGGCCGTCGAGCTCGCGCATCCGGGCGAGCCGCGACGGGAGGTGGCGCCGGGAGCGGAACGGCGGCAGCACGCGCACGGCGCCCGGGGAGAGGAGCGTCGCCTGGCGGGCCGCGAGGCCGAGCGGGCCGGCGGAGCGGATCGTGACCCGCTCGGTGCGGCGCTCGCCGCGGCGCGTGGGGGTGAGCGCGAGGCGGATCGCCCGGCGCTCGCCGGCCGGGATCCGCACGCGGTCGCGCGTGGAGGAGGCCCCGGCGGAGGGCTGCCAGGCATCGCGCACGACGGCGCGGAGCGTCCGGGACCCGCGGTTCGTGACGAGCAGGAGGCTCTCGCCGGTCTCGTCGAGGCGGATCCGCGCGGGCAGGCTCCGCTCGAGCGCCACCCGGCGGGGGCTCGCGGCGAGGGCCAGGTCGAGCCCCACGAGCAGCGCGACCAGGAGGATCCAGCTGGCGAGCAGCGCGTAGGCCGCGTCCGACCCGTCGCCGAGCGCGACGAGCGGCACGAGCCCCAGGAGGAGCAGCGCGACGGTGCGGCCGGTGAGGGCCATCTAGCGCAGCGCCATCTAGATCGGCACCTGCACCTGCGACATGACCCCGCGGAGCACGGCGTCGACGGAGACGCCCTCGAGCTCCGCCTCGGGGCGGAGCGCGATGCGGTGGCGGAGCACGGGCAGCACCATCTCCTGCACGTGGTCGGGCGTCACGGCCTCGAAGCCGCTCAGCCAGGCCCAGGCGCGGCTCGCGGCCAGGAGGCTCGTGGACCCGCGCGGCGACACCCCGAGCTGCACCGACGGCGACCGGCGGGTGGCGCGCGCGAGGTCGACCATGTACGCGAGGACGTCGGCGCCCGCGCGCACCTCGCGCACCGCGGCCTGCGCCCGGCGCAGCCCCTCCGCGTCGAGCACGGGAGCGACGCCCGCGGCGCGGAGGTCGCGCGGGTCGAAGCCCGTCGCGTGGCGGCGGAGCACCTCCACCTCGGCATCGCGCTCGGGCAGGTCGAGGACGAGCTTCAGGAGGAAGCGGTCGAGCTGCGCCTCGGGCAGCGTGTAGGTGCCCTCGTACTCGACCGGGTTCTGCGTGGCGGCCACGAGGAACGGGTCCGGCAGCGGGTGGCTCTCCCCGTCGACCGTGACCTGCCGCTCCTCCATGGCCTCGAGCAGCGCCGACTGGGTCTTCGGCGGCGTGCGGTTGATCTCGTCGGCCAGCAGGATGCTGGTGAACACGGGGCCCCGGCGGAACGAGAACGCCCCCTCGCGGGAGTCGTAGACGAGCGACCCGGTGATGTCGCCCGGCATGAGGTCGGGCGTGAACTGCACGCGCGCCGTGTCGAGGGCGAGGGCCTGGCTGAGCGACCGGACGAGCAGCGTCTTGGCGACGCCGGGGACGCCCTCGAGGAGCACGTGGCCGCGGGCGAGGAGGGCGATGATCATGCCGGTCACGGCGCCGTCCTGGCCGACCACCGCCTTCCCGACCTCGGTCCGGACGGCGAGCAGGCTGGTGCGGAGGTCGTCGGTCATGGGTCCATTCTCCTAGGCGGGGTCCACGGTGCGGGCGACCCGGCGCCCGAGGGCGGCGAGGCGCCCGGCGAGGTCGACGAGGTCCCGGTCGGTGCGGGGGCGGGTGTCGAGGAGCAGGGCGCGGATCCCCGCCGGGTCCTCGCCGAGGGCGGCGGCGGAGGCGGCGGCCACCTCGTCGACGGTCGCGAGCCGCCCGAGCGCGAGCGTCGTCGCGAGCCGGTCGACCGTGCCGACGCGGAGCGCGTC
>NZ_JAVCVL010000302.1:0-2452 GCF_032917815.1 Clavibacter sp. MX14-G9D
GGACGCCGACGCGGGCGCGGCGCGCCTGTTCTGACGCACCCGCCCGCGCCGTCCCCCGCGCGACCGCGGCCGGCGACCGCGGCCCGCGCGACCGGTCAGTGGACGGGCGTGCCGCCCGTGACCGCGATGGTCTCGCCGCTCGTGAAGCTCGACTCCTGGCTGGCGAGGAACACGTACGTCGCCGCGATCTCCGCCGGCTGGCCGGGACGTCCGTAGACCGACTGGGACCCGAACTCCTCCACGTCCTCCGCGGACTGGCCGACGGGCTGCAGCACGGTCCAGAACGGGCCGGGCGCGACCGAGTTGACGCGGATCCCCTTCGGCGCGAGCTGCTGCGCGAGCCCCTGCGTGAAGTTGCGGATCGCGCCCTTGGAGACCGCGTAGTCGATCTTGTCCGCACTCGGCTGGTACGCCTGCGACGAGCTGGTCGTGATGATGCTCCCGCCCTTCGGCAGGTGCGGCAGCACGGCCTTGCTCAGCCAGAACAGCGAGTACACGTTGGTCTTCAGCGTGCGGTCGAGCTGCGCGGTCTCGAGGTCGAGGATGTCGTCCTCGTTGCGCTGGTAGCCCGCCACCATCACGAGGCAGTCGAGGCCGCCGAGGCCCTCGACGGCGGCCTGGACGAGGTCCTGGCAGGTGGTCTCGTCGGAGATGTCGCCGGGCACGAGCACGGCCTTCCGGCCGTCCGCCTCGATCGTGGACGCGGTGTCGCGCGCGTCCTCGAGCTCCTCGTCGAGGAAGTTGAGGGCGATGTCGGCGCCCTCGCGCGCGAACGCGATGGCGACGGCCTTGCCGATGCCGGAGTCGGCGCCCGTGATGAGCACCTTGCGGCCCGTCAGCCGACCGAAGCCGACGTAGCTGTCCTGGCCGTGGTCGGGCGTCGGCTCGAAGCGCTTCTCGTCGCCCGCGCCGGTCTGCTCCTGCTGGGGGAACGGCGGGGAGGGGTACTGCGCGATCGGGTCCTGGATCTCGTACTGGTTGCCGCCGTTGCGGATCTCGCTCATGCGCTGCGCCTTCCTGGAGGGGATCGGGGGTCGCCTTCCACCCTGGCCCGGACGGCCGCGGGCGTCCCGTGGCTCGGAGGGGGTTGACGGGTCGCGGCCCGCGCGGCAGTCGGGCGCCGAGGATCCGGAGGCGCCCCTCGGCGTGGCCGTCGCGTGTCCGATGCCGCCGTGACGGCGCCGGGATCGGCCGGGTGCGCGGCCCGCGCGTGCGTCACGACCACGGGACCCGCACGGTCCGTGGCCATCGGGTGAACGGCCGGTGGCATCGGCGGACCCGGCCGTAGCCTCGGGGCATGGCAGGCTTCCCCGCCGGCAGGCGCCCGGCTCCCGACCCCCGGAGGGACCTCGTCGGCGGCGTCGCGCTCCCCCTGGTGACCGCGCTCGCGACCGCCGCCCTGCTCGCCCCGCTGACCGAGGCGCCCGCGGCGCCGGCGGGGGCGGTGGCGTTCCCCGAGCGGATCGCGTCGTACTCGTGGTGGACGCCGCATCTCGCGCCGGCGCAGGTCGAGGCCGCGACGATGCTGTACCAGAACGGCTTCGGCGTCGAGCTCGGCGACCTCCCGCAGTCGGTCGTGCTGGGCGCCGACGCGGCGACCTACCGGCGCCTGGCCGCGGCCGAGGACCGCGGCATCCCCGCCGACCAGGGCGACCCCGCGCAGTCCCTCCTCTCCGCGGACGGCACGTTCGTCGTCGTCGGCGGCCAGGGCCGGGACGGCAGCGTCGACGTCGTCGACCTCGGCAGCCTCGACACCCGGAGCGTGGCGGTGGGCGCCGGGCGCAGCGCCGTCCCCCTCAGCATCGACGCGTCCGGACGGCGGGTGCTGCTGCTGACGAGCGGCGAGGAGCTCAGCCGGTACGCGGATCCCGCATTCGAGCTGCGCGGGGAGCTCGCCCTCCTCGACCTCACGACCTCCCGCCTCACCCCGTACGAGCTGCCCGGAACCGTCACCTCGGCCGCCATCTCGCCCGACGGGGCGCTCGTCGCGGTCGACGCCGAGGGATCGCTGACGATCCTCGACGCGACGAGCGGACAGGTCCTCCTGGCGCGCGATCCGCTGGCCGGCCCGCTCGGGGACGACGCCTGGTCGCCGTCGGGGACGTCGATCGCCGTGGTCGGGCAGGAGCGCGCGCTGCAGGTCGTCTCCGTGTCCGACGACGCGGTCGGCGCGCGCGAGGTCGCGCTCGACGGCCCCTACTCGTCCGTGATCGGCTGGCGCGACGACGAGCACGTCCTCGTGCACTCGACCCAGGACGATGAGGACGACGGCTCCCGCATCGACGTCGTCGACGTGCGTCCCGGCGCCGAGGAGCCGGTCGCGCGGACCGTCGCCGCCTACGCGCAGGACCCGCTGACCGGGGCGGCCCTGGGCTCCGTGGACCTCGCCCGCGACCTCGCGGGCGAGTGGGCGACGAGCGGCCCGGCGGGCGCGGCGCCGCTCGCGCCGCTC
>NZ_JAVCVL010000303.1:0-2422 GCF_032917815.1 Clavibacter sp. MX14-G9D
CCGCCACCGCGGCTGAGCACACGACGGGCTCCGGCTCCACCGGGCCGTCCTCCTCCCGCGCGGCGCCCGGACGACCGACGGCCCGGCCGGACCCCGCGGGGGGACCGGCCGGGCCGTCGTCGTCGTGCGGGTCGCGGGTCAGCGGCCGGAGCGGCGCTTGCTGTAGACGTCGAACGCGACCGCGAGGAGCAGCACCAGGCCCTTGATGACCTGCTGCCAGGCCGCGTCCACGGAGAGGATCGACAGGCCCTGGTTGAGCACGCCCATCACGAGGCCGCCGATGACCGCGCCGACGACCGTGCCGACGCCGCCCTGCACCGCCGCGCCGCCGATGAACACCGCGGCGATGGCGTCGAGCTCGAAGCTCTGGCCGGCCGAGGCGACCGCGCTGCCGGCGCGCGCCGTGCTGACCACGCCCGCGAGCCCGGCGAGGAGCCCCATGTTGACGAAGATGAAGAAGTTGACCCACTGCGTCTTCACGCCCGACATCATCGCGGCGAACAGGTTGCCGCCCATCGCGTACACGTGCCGTCCGAACACCGTGCGGGTGAGGAGGAACGAGTACAGGAGCACGAGCGTCGCCAGGATGATCAGGATGATCGGCGTCCCGCGGTTGTACGCCAGCAGGTAGCAGAGGTACATGATCGCGAAGACGGCGATGGCCGTGCGGATCCAGAACGAGGCCCCGCGCTCGCGCGGCAGCTCGAGCTTGCGGAGGGTCGCCCGGGTGCGCAGCTGCTGCACCACGAGCGCGAGCGACACGAGCGCGCCGATCCCGAGCGTGATGAGGTCGGGCGCGCCGGTCGTCGGCAGGTTGCCGCTGCCGATGGAGTTGAACTCGGCCGGGAGGCCCGAGATCGTGCCGCCGGTGAGCAGCACCAGCGCGACGCCGCGGAAGACGAGCATGCCCGCCAGCGTCACGATGAACGCGGGGATCCCGACGAACGCCACCCAGAAGCCCTGCCACGCGCCGATGAGCGCGCCGACGACGAGCGAGAGGACCACCGCGGTCCCCCACGGGAGGCCCCACTCGTTCATGCTGAGCGCCGCCACGGCGCCGACGGTCGCGACGACCGAGCCCACCGACAGGTCGATGTGCCCCGCGATGATGACGATGACCATGCCCATCGCGAGGATCAGCACGTACGCGTTCTGCTGGATGAGGTTCGCCACGTTGCCCGGGTAGAGCAGGCGCCCCTCGGTGAGGATCTGGAACAGCAGGATGATGACGGCGAGGGCCGCGAGGATCCCGTACTGGCGGAGGTCGACCCGGCGGCGCGGGCGCTTCTTGATCCCGTCCGGCGTGGGCACGTTCGGCGCGGTGGCCTGCTCGGGGATGACGGTCACTGGTCGACTCCTGACTTCCGGCTGGCGGTCATGTGCCGCATCAGCTCCTCCTGTGTCGCGTCGGCCCGGGTGACCTCGGCGGTGAGCCGCCCCTCGGCGATCGTGTAGATCCGGTCCGAGAGGCCGATGAGCTCGGGCAGCTCGGAGGAGATGACGATGACCGCCTTCCCCTCGGCCGCGAGCTGGTTGATGATGCTGTAGATCTCGTACTTCGCCCCCACGTCGATGCCGCGGGTCGGCTCGTCGAGGATGAGGACGTCGGGACCCGAGTAGATCCACTTGCTGAGGACGACCTTCTGCTGGTTGCCGCCGGACAGCTTGCCGACCACCGCCGCGACGTCGGGCGTCTTGATGTTCATCCTCTTGCGGTAGTCGTCCGCGACCGCGTACTCGCGGTGGCGGTCGATGACGCCGAGGCGGACGAGCTTCGACAGCGCGGCGGCCGAGACGTTGACGGTGATGCTGCCGATGAGGTTGAGCCCGTAGCGCTTCCGGTCCTCCGTCGCGTACGCGATGCCGTTCTTGATGGCCTCGCTCACGGTGCGGGTGCGGATCTCCTTCCCGTCCTTGAAGATCCGGCCGGTGATGCCGGAGCCGTAGGAGCGGCCGAAGATGCTCATGGCGAGCTCGGTGCGGCCGGCCCCCATGAGTCCGGCGAACCCGACGACCTCGCCCGCGCGGACGCTGAACGAGGCGTCGTCCACCACGATCCGGTCGACGTCCACCGGGTGGTGCACGGTCCAGTTCTCCACCCGCAGCTTCTCCTCGCCGATGCGCGGCTCGCGCGGCGGGAACTGGGCGTCGAGCGGGCGGCCGACCATGGCGCGGATGATGCGGGTCTCGATCTCGTCCGAGTCGGTGACGGGGAAGGTCTCGATGGTGCGGCCGTCGCGGATCACGGTGACGTCGTCCGCGATCGCCCGGATCTCGTTGAGCTTGTGGCTGATGATGATGCTCGTGATGCCCTCGTCGCGCAGCAGGCGGATGAGGCCGAGCAGGTGCGCCGAGTCGTCGTCGTTGAGCGCCGCGGTCGGCTCGTCGAGGATGAGGAGCTTCACCTCCTTGGAGAGCGCCT
>NZ_JAVCVL010000304.1:0-2417 GCF_032917815.1 Clavibacter sp. MX14-G9D
ACATCGTGTACCTGAACAACAAGGCCGTGACGAAGGGCGGGTTCTACCCCAACGGCGTCAACGGCGGCATCAACACCAGCGCGGCCAACTAGCCCGCAGGCACGATCGCCACAGGGGCGCCGCCCACCTCCTCAGGTGGGCGGCGCCCCTGTCGTCGTCCGGGCGGTGCGCGCCCGTCGCGCGGAGGTGCCGCGGAGGTCGCGCGTCCGCGGTGCTACCGGCGGTTCCGCGGGCTGTCGGCCGCGAGCACCGAGTTCCGGCGCGAGTACGCCAGGTAGATCACGAGGCCGATGACCAGCCACACCCCGAAGCGCACCCAGGTCTCCCACGGCAGCGACGACACCAGCCACAGCGAGAAGCCGATCCCGACGATCGGCACGACGGGCATGAGCGGCAGGCGGAACGCGCGCGGGATCTCGGGGCGCTTGTAGCGCAGCACGATGACCGCGGCGCAGACCACCACGAACGCCAGCAGGATCCCGATGTTGGTGAGCTCGGCCACCACGGTGATGGGCAGGAAGCCCGCGAACAGCGCCGAGCCGATGCCGATGATCCAGGTCACGCGGGTGGGCACGTTGCGCTTCCGGTCCGTCACGGCGAACCACGCGGGCAGCAGGCCGTCGCGGCTCATGGAGAACCACACGCGCGAGGCGCCGAGCATGAACGTGAGCATCACCGTGACGACGCTCACGATCGCGCCGACGGCGACGACGTTCGCCACGGCGGGGAGGCCCACCGACTCGAAGGCCGTGGCGAAGCCGCTCTCCGGGTTGATGTCGCTGTAGCGCTGCATCCCGGTGAGGACGATGGTCGCGAGCACGTAGAGCACCATCGCGATGGCGAGCGACAGGAGGATCGCCTTCGGCATGTGCTTCGTGGCGTCCTTCGACTCCTCGGCCGCGGTGCTCATCGCGTCGTAGCCGAATACCGCGAAGAACACCGTCGCGGCGCCGGTGAACACGCCGGCCGCGCCGAAGGGGAAGTACGGCTGGTAGTTGGCGCCGGTGATCTGCGTGAAGCCGATCACGACGATGACGAGCACGAGCGCCACCTTCAGGCCCACGAGGTAGAGCTCGAAGCGGCCGACGCTCTTCATGCCGCGCGTGAGCACGAAGGCGGTGCCGAGGCAGAGGACCACGGCGAAGAGGTCGACCACGTGGCCGTCGCCCGTGCCCGCTGCTCCCAGCATCCAGGCGGGCAGGTCGATGCCGAGCTGGTCGAGCAGGAAGCCCGCGTACCCGGACACCCCGATGGCGACCACGCCCACGATGGCCGTGTACTCGAGCAGCAGGTCCCAGCCGATGAACCAACCCACGATCTCGCCGAGGGCCGCGTAGCCGTAGGTGTACGCGGATCCGGCCTTGGGGATCATGCCCGCGAACTCCGCGTAGGAGAGCGCCGCGGCCGCGCTGGCGATGCCGGCGATGAGGAACGAGATGAGGACGGCGGGGCCCGCGGTCTGGTTGGCGACCGTGCCGGCGAGCGTGAAGATGCCCGTGCCGATGATGCCGCCCACGCCGATCGCGGTGAGCTGCCAGAGACCGAGGGAGCGGGTCAGGCCGCCCTCCGAGCCCTGCGTGCCCGGCTCGTCCTCGATGGCGTCCACGGGCTTCCGCCGTGTCAGCGCCGACCAGAGGCTCGCGCTCGATGTGCTCATGGAGGACTCCTGCCGTCGGGGCCCGCGGGCCGCGTCGAGGCCGCCGGCGCCGGCGACGCCCCCAGTGTGGACCCGGCGCGGGATCCGCACCAGGTGCGGTCCGGCCGCCGGCCAGGACGGGGAGGGGGAGCTACGGGCGCTGCAGGGAGGGCTCGACGACGCGGATCCAGAGCCACACGGCGACGCTCAGCGCCGCGAAGGCCGCGGCGACGACGAGCGCCGTGATCCAGACCCCGGCCTGCACCCCCGACGCCGTCGTCGCGACCGCGGCGAACGCCAGCGTGAGGACGGCGACGCTCGTCACGGCCCACAGGGGCAGCGAGCGGAGGAGGAGCGACCGGCCGAGCACGAGCGACACCGGGGCGAGCGCCAGGGCCGCCGAGCTGAGCGCGGCGAGGGTCATCGTGCTGAGCAGCTCGTTGGCGGACTGCGCCCAGATGCCGCCGCGGGCGGGGACGAACCCGTAGGCGACCCACGCCGCGAGTCCCAGCGTCGCCAGCGCCCCGGACTGCACGAGGGCGAGGCGGGCCCGGGAGCGGTCGTCGCGGTCGTCGGCGACGAGGCCGAGGACCTGGCCGATGACGATGGGCGGCGCGAGGCCGAGGCCGCGCGACACGAGCACGGCGGTGGCCGAGAGGACGAGGAGGGCGGGCACGGCCCGGACCCGCGCCGGGCCCGCGCCCACGCGCCCGGCCACCGAGGCGACGGCGACGACGCCGACGCCGTTCACGACGGCGAGGCCGAGGAGCGCCGCGAGGAA
>NZ_JAVCVL010000305.1:0-2410 GCF_032917815.1 Clavibacter sp. MX14-G9D
CCGCGAGCCGCGCGCGCTCGCGCATGCCGGCGATCCCGGCGCCGGTGCCGGGCAGCGCTCCCCGGGCCACGAGCGGCGACCGGCCGGACGAGCGCACCAGGAGCGCGAGCCCGGGACCGCGCCAGTCCAGCACCACGGAGGCGTCGGCGTCCGCGCCGCCGTGCTTGAGGGCGTTCGTCAGGCTCTCCTGCACGATCCGGTGGACGGCGAGCTGGTGCGCATCCCGCAGCGGCGGTCGGGCGCCCAGCTCGTCGAGGTCGATGCGCATGCCCACGTCCCGCATGCGCGCGACGAGCGCCGGCAGGTCGGCGAGCGACAGGAGCTCGTCGCCGGCGTCGGTGATCCGCTCGATGAGGCCGCGGACGTCGGTCAGGGCGTCGCGCGCGACCCCGGAGATCGCGGTCAGGACGCCGTCGACCACCTCCGGCTGCCGACGCGACAGCGCGGACGCGCCCTCCGACTGCGCCACCACGATCGTGAGCGCGTGCGCGATGGAGTCGTGGACGTCCCGGGAGATGCGGGCCCGCTCGGCGACCAGCCGCAGCTCCAGGTCGGTCTCGGCCAGCCGGCCCTCGGCCTCCTCGAGGACGCGACCGAGGCGGTGCAGGCGCAGCGCGGCCCCGACGCCGAAGCCCACGGCCCAGGCCAGGACGACCGCGCCGACCCCGGCGAGCAGCAGCACGACCAGGGTCGGGTGCAGCGGGCTGCCGCCGGCCGAGCCGAGCGCCGCCCACGCGAGGAGGCGCGTGGGGTTCGCACCCGAGGGCACGGCCGTGTGCACGACGGCGGCCAGCGCGGCGACGACGCCGGCCGGCAGGGCGACGAGCCGGGTCCGGCGGGAGCCCGTCGCGGCGACCATCAGCACGACGAACCCGACCGCCGCGTACAGGGGCCAGGTGGTCGAGTCGACGGCGGGGGCCAGCCCCGCCAGCTGCAGCACCGGGATCGCGACGACGATCGCGAGCGAGGCGGCCGGCATCCAGACGGCGAGGCCGATCGCAGCGCCGAGCGCGACGGCCAGGGTGGCGACGCCGGCGAGTCCGGCGCGTCCGGCCTCGGCGAGGATCCAGAGGGCGGCGAACGCGGCACCGCCGAGCGGGGCGACCAGGTGGGCGGTCGTGCGGGGTGAGGGCATGGGCACAGGCTACGAGGGGCGGTGCCCGCGATCCGGGCGGGGCGCGGAACCTCATCCCCGCGGGGGAGGAGCGTGCCGACGGCCGCTCCCGGAGGCCGCTCCCGGTGGGCGCTGGCAGACTGGCCCGGTGACTCGCACCCCCGCCGCCCCCGCCTTCACCCGACCGTCGCTCGCCCCCGGGCTCCTCGGCGCCATCGTGCTGCTGGCCGGCTTCGCGGTGATCGACGGCGACCTGTTCACGGTCGTGCGGTTCGCGGTCGCGATCCTCGCGCTGATCATGATCGTGTTCTCGGTGCGCGCCCGCAGCTGGTGGAGCGCGGCGCTGCTGGCGGCCGTGGCCGTGCTGTGGAACCCCGTCGCCGTGATCCCCGTCGAGGCGGTGACCTGGCAGTCGCTGCAGTACGTGGCGGCGATCGTGTTCATCGCCGCGGGGATCCTGGTGAAGGTCCCCGTCGAGGCGGGACCTACGCCGGGCCGACCCCGAACGCGCGCTCCTCGGTGAGCCCGCGGCGCAGGTAGGCGACGATCTCGTCGAGCGACCTGCGGGCGAGCGCCGGGTCCGCGGCCGGGTAGGCGAGCCAGCCGTGGTCGGCGCGCGGGATCCGCACGAGCCGCGCCTTCGTGCCCGCCGCCTTGAGCGCGGCGACGCCCTCCACGACGTCGTCGAGCCGCGGGTCCGCCGCCCCGACGTGGACGAGCGTGCCGGGCAGCCGGTCGAGGCCGTGCCCCTGGCGGTCGGGGGCCTGCAGCGTGGGCACCTCGCCGGACGGGCTCACGAGCACGAGCCGGAGGACCGCCGGGCCGTCGGCGTCCCGGGCGAGCGCGGTGACGCGCAGCGCCCGGTCGGCGCCGGGTCCGTCCCCGAGGATGCCGAGGCGCTCCGGGGTGCCGTTCCAGCCGGCGGCGTGCGAGGCGATCCAGGAGAGGCCCGCGAGGGCCTGCTCGTCGTCGTCCGGGGCCATGGCCACGACCACCGCGCGCAGGTCCTTCGCGAGCGTGGACGGCAGCCAGTCGCCGTCGTGCCGGGCGAGGACGACGAGCACTGGGGATCCGGTCGCCGAGCGGTCGTGGCCGGGCGGGGTCCAGACGGAGATGTCGAGCGGGAGGCCCTGCTTGCCCGCCGGATGCCGCACGACGCGCGCGCCGGCGGCGGGCGTGCCGTGCATCGACCGTGCCACGGCGGGCACGTGCCGGATGGCGAGGCCGAGGAGCCGGCGCCTCGGCGTGACGGTGGCGGAGGTGCGCGCGGCCATCAGGCGCTGCCCGCGCTGCCGG
>NZ_JAVCVL010000306.1:0-2366 GCF_032917815.1 Clavibacter sp. MX14-G9D
CCACGAGCGCGGCGGCGGCGGGGTGCGACGTCACGTCCAGGGGCGGATCCGCCCGCGCGAGCCCCGCGACGCGGTCGAGCACGACGCGGAACTCGGCGGCGCGCGCGGGCCGGCGCTCGGCGGTGGGGAGCGTCGGCGCGAGCCGCTTGTACCGGGGCTTCATGCCGTCGAAGCCGAGCTCGGGGGCGCCGACGAGCGTCGTGTAGGGGTAGCACTCGAGCATCGTCCGGGCGTCGGCGCCGTGATCGGCGGGGGACCCGTCGTCGTACCGCCAGCCCGCGTCCTCCAGCCGCCGTCGGAGCGCGACCGCGCCCTGGGCGGGCAGGCCGCGGTTCGACGGGTAGGCGGAGATGCCGAGGCGGCCGTAGCGCGAGGCGACCTCCTTCTCCGCGAGGCGGCTGCCCGTGGCGTTCGCGACGACGAGCGGTCCGTCCACGGCGGCGACCGCGCCGGGACCGTCCCACCGGGCGACCCAGGCGACCACCTCGTCGATCCCGCGGGCGGTCTCGAGGGCGAGCACCCGGCCCTCCTCGTCGATGCAGGCGAGGCCCGTC
This sequence comes from Clavibacter sp. MX14-G9D, assembly GCF_032917815.1. Classification (NCBI taxonomy): domain Bacteria; kingdom Bacillati; phylum Actinomycetota; class Actinomycetes; order Micrococcales; family Microbacteriaceae; genus Clavibacter; species Clavibacter sp. MX14-G9D. The sequence continues at coordinate 555 of NZ_JAVCVL010000306.1, forward strand.
TCCCGGGCGGGGCGGGCCGCCGTTCCCTCCGCCCAGGCGAGGTCGATCCCGAGGAAGCGGCGCATCCGACGAGCCTATCCGCGGCGCCGGCCGCCACGGCCGGGCGCGGGCCGCCGAGTAGTGTCGAGGGATCCTCATGCCACGAGCGACGAGACGATGGAGCCTTGCACATGACCCCGGTGAGCCCGAACGACGACCGAATCCCCACCCCGGACGGGCACCCCGTCCGCACCGAGACCGACAGCCTGGGGAGCCTGGACGTCCCCGCCGACGCGTACTGGGGGATCCACACGGCCCGCGCGCTCGAGAACTTCCCCATCAGCCTCCGGCCGCTCAGCGTCTACCCCGAGTTCGTGGTGGCGCTCGCGCAGGTCAAGCAGGCGGCGGCGCGCGCCAACGTGCAGATCGGCGTCCTCGACGCGCGGAAGGCCAAGCAGATCGACGAGGTCTGCTCCGAGATCATCGCGGGGGAGCTGCACGACCAGTTCGTGGTCGGCGTGATCCAGGGCGGTGCCGGCACGAGCACCAACATGAACACCAACGAGGTCATCGCCAACCGCGCGCTCGAGAGGGCGGGCCACGCGCTCGGCGACTACCGGCACATGCACCCGCTCGACGACGTGAACCGCAGCCAGTCGACCAACGACACCTATCCGACGGCGCTCAAGGTGGCGCTGATCCACTCGCTGCTGCAGACCCTCGACGAGCTGGAGCTCCTGCGGCGCTCGTTCCTCGCGAAGGGCGCGCAGTTCTCGCAGGTGCTGAAGGTGGGCCGCACGCAGCTGCAGGACGCCGTGCCGATGACCCTCGGCCAGGAGTTCCACGGATTCGCCACCACCCTCGGCGAGGACCACGCGCGGCTCGGCGAGCTCGTGCCGCTGCTCTCGGAGATCAACCTCGGCGCCACGGCCATCGGCACGGGCATCACCGCCGACCCGAACTACGCCGCCGCCGTGCGCGGTCACCTCAGCGCCATCACGGGCTACACGCTCGTCACGGCGAGCGACCTCATCGAGGCGACGAGCGACGCGGGCGTGTTCATGACCCTGTCCTCCACGCTCAAGCGCGGCGCCATCAAGCTGTCCAAGATCTGCAACGACCTGCGGCTGCTGTCGTCGGGGCCGCAGGCGGGCCTCGGGGAGATCAACCTCCCGCCCCGGCAGGCGGGCTCCAGCATCATGCCCGGCAAGGTGAACCCGGTGATCCCCGAGGTGGTCAACCAGGTCGCGTTCTCCATCGCGGGCGCCGACGTCACGGTGACCATGGCGGCGGAGGGCGGTCAGCTGCAGCTCAACGCGTTCGAGCCCGTCATCGCGCACTCGCTGCTGCAGTCGCTCAGCTGGCTGCGGAACGCCGCCCAGACCCTGCGGGTGAACTGCATCGACGGCATCACGGCGAACACGGAGCGGCTCGCGGCGCAGGTGGAGTCGTCCGTCGGCGTCGTGACGGCGCTCACCCCGTACATCGGCTACGCCGCGTCCTCCAGCCTCGCGAAGACGGCGCTGATGACGAGCGCGTCGATCCCCGACCTCGTCGTGGAGGCGGGGCTCATGACGCGGTCGCAGGTGGAGAAGATCCTCGCGCCCGACCGGCTCTCGGGCCTCGAGCCCGTCACCGCGGCCATGACCGTGATCACGCCCGAGATGCTCGCGGCCCACGCGGCCGAGCAGGGCGGCGAGGCCGACTGACCGACCGCCCGGGCAGACGACGGCGCGCCGCGGACCCGAGGGTCCGCGGCGCGCCGTCGTGCGTGGTGCGGCGTCAGTCGTCCGACGGGTCGGCGTTGCGCGCCGGCGTCGTGCCCGACGCGTC
>NZ_JAVCVL010000307.1:0-2363 GCF_032917815.1 Clavibacter sp. MX14-G9D
GTGCGCGTGGCCCCCGGCGGCGCCGCCCGAGGTCATGCCGGCGCCGGCGGACGCGGACGCGCCGAGGCCCGTCCCGCCGAAGGTGAAGGCCGCGTGCAGCACGCCCTGCGTCGCCCCGATCGCGAGCACGAGGTGGACCAGCGTGACGCGCCGCCCGCCCAGCGCGAAGCAGAGGGCGACGCCCAGGACGAGCGCGAGGGCCAGGACGAGCGGATGCGGGATCCCGCCGCCGGCCGCCGCGTGCGCGGTCGCCGTGACGAGCGTGCAGACAAGCGCGGACAGCGCGGCGCGCAGCGTCCGCTCCTGCCGTGCCTGCACCCGTCCGCCTCCCGGTCGTCCGGTCCAGGCTACGGCAGGGGCGCGGCGGTCAGGAGCGGGCGGGATCCACCTGCACCCACGCGCTGCCGTCGGCCGAGCTGCGCTCCACGGCGTCGAGGACGCGCTGCACGCGGAGCCCGTCGGCGAACGACGGCTGCGGCTCGCGGCCCTCGGCGATGTCGTGCACGAGGTCGCGCACCTGGTGGCTGAACGCGTGCTCGTAGCCGAGGCCGTGGCCGGTGGGCCACCACGCCGCCGTGTAGGGGTGCTCGGGCTCGGTGACGAGGATCCGGCGGAAGCCCAGCCGGTCGGCGGGCGCGGTCGCGTCGTACAGCTCGATCTCGTTGAGGCGCTCGAGGTCGAAGGAGATCGCGCCGTCGGATCCGCTGAACTCCAGGCGCAGCGCGTTCTTGCGACCGGTCGCCATGCGGGTCGCCTCGAAGCTGGCGAGCGCGCCGCCGGCGAGCTTCCCGGTGAAGTAGGCCGCATCGTCGACCGTGACCTTCCCGCGCTCGCTCGAGGCCACGCCGCCGAGGCCGCGCGTCTCGGCGAGCAGCGGGCGCTCCTCGACGAACGTGCGGAGCAGGCCGCTGACCGCGTCGAGCTTCTCGCCGGTGATGAACTGCACGGCGTCGACGATGTGGGCGCCGATGTCGCCGAGCGCGCCGGATCCGGCCGCCTCCTTGTCGAGGCGCCAGGTCATGGGGCCCTCGGCGTCGGTCAGCCAGTCCTGCAGGTAGAGCGCGCGCACCTGGCGGAGCTCCCCGATCGCGCCCTGGGCGACGAGGTCGCGGGCGAACGTGATCGCGGGGACGCGGCGGTAGCTGAAGCCCACCATCGCGCGGATCCCCTTCGCGGCGGCCCTCTCGGCGGCCGCGGCCATGATCTCCGCCTCCTCCACCGTGTTGGCGAGCGGCTTCTCGCACAGCACGTGCTTGCCGGCCTCGAGGGCGGCGACCGCGACCTCCACGTGCGTGCTGCCGGGCGAGCAGATGTCGACGACGTCGATGTCGTCGCGCTCGATCGCAGCGCGCCAGTCGGTCTCGGCGCGGTCCCAGCCCCAGCGGTCCGCGGACTCCTGCGTGCGGGCCTGGTCGCGGCCGACGACGGACACCATGCGCGGCGCGAGCGGCAGGTCGAAGAACGCGGGGGCGACGCGCCAGGCCTGCGAGTGGGCGGCGCCCATGAAGCCGTGGCCGATCATCGCGACGCCGAGGGCGCCTCCGGTCTCGGGGGCGGACGCTGCGGGCTGCGTTTCGGACATGGGACTCCTTCGTCTCCGGCGTGCGGGTGGCGTGCTCGTGGTGCGGCTCGTGCTCTGGCTCTGCGGATCCGCGTCGCGTGATTCGTTGCGGCCCGCCCCAAACCTACGGGCACGCCGCTGGGCCTGACAAGGCGCACCACCGGCACCCCTCCCCCTCGGCGCGACGCCGCCCTAGGGTGGAGGGGACCGGCCGGAGGGGGACGACGTGATCTCGCTCGACTTCCCGCGCGACGTGGCCTTCATGGCCGCCGTGTTCGGACTGGCGACGTTCGTCTGGGCCGGATGGGCGCAGGAACGGCCTCCGGGCACCGCCTGGCGCATCGTGCTCGGCGCGCTGTCGCTCGCCGGTGTCGCCGTGGTGGGGCTCACGCTGCCCGCCGCGATCCGTGACTGGGAGACCCCGACCGCGCTCGTGGTCGACTCGGCCCCGTTCGCCGTCTACGTCGCGATGGTCGCCGTGGAGCTCGTCGCCGGGGGGATCGCCGCCGCCCTGCTCGTCCGACGGGGACTGCCCGAGCTCGTCGCCCCCGTCATCATGATCGTCGTCGGGATCCACTGGATCCCCATGATCTGGGTGTTCCAGCAGCCCGTCCTCGCGCTCATCGCCGCCTGGTGCATCCTCGTCGGCATCGCCGCCTTCCGTCTGCCGCGCGTGCGGCAGGCGCCGAGCTTCTGGTGCGGGATCCTCGCCGCGCCGGCCCTGCTCGCCGTGGGCGCGGCCTGCGCCGTGCAGTACGCCGTCCTGCCCTGACGCCCCTCCGCCGCGCGGCCATGCGCCGCC